>NZ_JBFREA010000013.1:0-76660 GCF_052114065.1 Specibacter sp. RAF43
GCTTATCCCAGAGTCAAGGGCAGGTTACTCACGTGTTACTCACCCGTTCGCCACTAATCCCCCCAGCAAGCTGGGGATCATCGTTCGACTTGCATGTGTTAAGCACGCCGCCAGCGTTCATCCTGAGCCAGGATCAAACTCTCCGTTAAKAAMAACAAACAGACACACCACAACACACCGGAAAAAGGCGACGCCATGATGCACTAAATTCGAAACCAGCTAAAAAACCATCCACCACCACAGGGGCGGCAGCAGACGATCCAATAACCAATCAAATAAATAAATTGGTATCAATAAAACTTGGCACACTATTGAGTTCTCAAACAACAACCACACCCGACCAACACACCCGAAACCCAACACACAATTYCGTGGCGATCAGCGCCGGAGCAACTTCTCAAATATACCCGACCCCGCCCGGCAACGCAAACCACAAACCGTGACCCACACCACCAAACCACCGACACAAACCACCCACAACAGGCAACCCACACCGGAGAATCGGCACCCCAACGAACTGGGGCAACTCGAAAAACAATACACACCTTTCACACCCCACGCAAATCCACCAAGGGTCCGGACCAGGCCCGGGGAACAGGGGAGATCGGTGCCACGGCGCGGCCGCCCGTGGCGCGCGGGAGAGCCGTGGGGAACGCAAAAAAATCCCCGGCGAACCGAAGTCCACCGGGGATTTTCAAAACGTGCGCGAGGGGGGATTTGAACCCCCACGCCCTTTCGGACACTGGCACCTGAAGCCAGCGCGTCTGCCGTTCCGCCACTCGCGCGTTTTCACTTTTCCCATGGCCCCGAACCGGGGGCCAGTGGAACAGCGAGATCAAGCATATAGGACACTGCGGGTAAATCCAAAATGGCTCCTCCCCGCCGCGGCGGCACGGTTCCACCCCACTCAAGGACCATTGGAAATTCAAGGATCCCGGTCCGAATCGGGGTCCTGGCGGCATCCCCGGACTGAGGATGAATTCCATGGCGTCGGGGCCCTCCAATAAGGTAATTCCAAGATAGGCCCAGTAGTATCGGGGTGGTGCACCGTTGTCACGGACCGGCGCGATGGCTCGAAAGCGCCAATTTTCAACGGGCCGCCCCCGGTACCGGCGGCCCGCCCTTGTAAGGAATGACGTACCGGCACGATGGAGAACGAGAGGAGAACCATGGGACTGTTCGACAATGTCGAAAAGGGCATCGAGAAGGCCGTCCGTGGCGCCTTCTCCCGCGGCTCCATGGCACTCCAACCGGTGGAAATGGCCAGCGCGCTCCGGCGTGAGCT
Source organism: Specibacter sp. RAF43 (assembly GCF_052114065.1). Taxonomy (NCBI): domain Bacteria; kingdom Bacillati; phylum Actinomycetota; class Actinomycetes; order Micrococcales; family Micrococcaceae; genus Specibacter; species Specibacter sp. RAF43. Next base: position 1,286 of record NZ_JBFREA010000013.1, read on the forward strand.
CGATGACAAGTCCATGACCTTGGACGCGGGCCGCACACTGGCCCCGAATGTTTTCAATATCCAGCTTGGCGACGCCGACTTTGAACGGGCCCGTTCCTGGGGCGTCACCTTGGCCGAAGAGCTGTGCGACGTCGTCATCAACCACGCCCGCGGCCAGGGCTACGTCCTGCAGGGGCCGGTACGGGTGGCCTTCAACCATGAGCCGGGACTGCGCCCCGGGCATTTTGAGGTCGCCTCGGCCACCGAGCGGGAGAACGGCCAGCGCCCCGCCCAGCCGGCCCACGGCAGCGCCGCGGGCCGCCCGCCCGCGATGCCGCCGGCACCGCGTGCGCCGGCTCCCGTCTACAAGCGTCAGACGGCCGCCGCGCCGCCGCCCGTCCCCGGTGGGCAGCCCGTCCTGGACATTGCCGGGCAGCGGTACTCGCTCAACGCCAGTTCCATCATCCTGGGCCGGTCCTCGGAGGCGGACATCCTGGTCGAGGACACCGGCGTCTCCCGCAAGCACCTGGAGATCCGCACCCGGGACGGCGTCAGCACCGCCGTCGACCTTGGCTCCACCAACGGCAGCTATGTGGATGGACACCGCGTCCAGGGCAGCGCGCCCCTCACCGACGGAACCACGATCACCATGGGCCGGACCGAGATCATCTTCCGCATCCTGCCGGCCCGAAACGGTGGCCGCGCATGAATGAACTCAGCCTGACCGTGACGATCTTGCGTTTTGGGTTCCTCATCCTGATTTGGATCATGGTCTTCAGCGTTGTTGCTGCCATGCGCCGCGACCTGGTCATTGGGCGCAAGGCCAAGGTCGGCGCCCCCACGGCGCGCCAGGCCCGCAAGCACCCTGAATTGGCTGAGGCGCCGGCGCCCACGAAGGTCCAGGCGCGGGAACTGGTGGTGACCGAGGGCCCGCTGAGCGGTACCACCCTGGAACTCGCCGACACCCCCATCCTGCTCGGCCGCGCCCAGGATGCCACGCTGGTTTTGGAGGACGATTACGCATCCGGCCGCCACGCCCGCCTGTTCCCGCAGGGCACGCGCTGGTTCATTGAAGACTTGGGATCCACCAACGGAACCTACCTTGGCGGCTCGCAATTGACTCGCGCCCTGCCCGTGGAGCTTGGGGTTCCGGTTCGGATCGGCAAAACGGTCATCGAATTGAGGCCGTGAGCATGGCCGAACACCCGTTGATCCTGCGCTACGCCGCCCGGTCACACGTGGGCCTGGTCCGCGCAAAGAATGATGACTCCGCGTACGCGGGCAAGTACCTGGCCGTGGTGGCCGACGGCATGGGCGGCCACGCCGGCGGCGACGTTGCCAGCGCCTCAACGGTGCTCGATCTGATCCATCTGGACCATGACAACTACCAGGACGACGCCGGCACGCACCTGGCCGACGAAATCCAGACCGCCAATTCACTGCTCTCCGAACTGGTGCACGTGAATCCGAAGCTGGCCGGCATGGGCACCACGGTGACGGCGCTGTTGCTGACCGGGGAGCGCCTGGCGTATGCGCACATTGGCGATTCGCGCGCGTACCGGCTCAAGGACGGCTCCTTCGCGCAGATGAGCACGGACCACACCTTTGTCCAGCGCATGATCGACGAGGGCCGCATGACCGAGGCGGAGGCCGAGGTCCATCCGCACAAGAACGTGCTCATGCGCGTGCTCGGCGACGTTGACGCCTCCCCCGAACTGGACCTGCGGTATTTTGACGCGGCGCCCGGGGAGCGCTGGCTGCTGTGCTCCGACGGGCTGAACTTTGTCCGGAACGAGGTGATCGAGGAGGTCATCCGGCACACCAAGAGCCTGGCCACGGCCGCGGACACCCTGATTGAACTGACATTGGCCGCCGGCTCGCCGGACAATGTCACGGTGGTGGTCTTTGAGGTCGCCGAGTCGGCCGGGGATGACACCCCCACCGCCGCCCTGCAAACCGTTCCCGTGTTGCTGGACGACGCCGGGGACGCGCCCGCCGCCGCCCCCGCCGGTGCCGCCACGCCCGTCGTGCGCGAGGAGCCGACCGCGCTCGAGGAGCTGGCCGGCGCCGTGTTCGTGGTCGGGGAATCCGAGGCGGCCGCGACGGCCCTGGAACTCCGGGACCGGGCCGAAGCCGCCGCACCGGGGGAACCCCGGCCCGGCAGCGGGGACGATATTGGCCTGCACATACGCGCCGCCGTCGTCCGCCATGAGCTGTCCCTGCGCCCGCATGAACTCGTGGGCGCGGCCCTGACGGCCAATGCCGAGGGCAAGATTCCACTGCTGGCCCACCACCCGGCCACGCAGCGCGCCGCCACGGTGCTCACGCACAAGCCGGACGACGCCGCCCAGCGCCCGGTCGAGGGCGCCGACGAGGTCCCCAACGCGCGCCGCCGCACCCTGGTGCTCGCCGTGCTCGGAGCCGTGACGGCCATCGTCATCCTGGCCGGCGCGTGGGCCGCCTACGCCTGGACCCAGACGCAATATTATGTGGGCGTTTCCAACGGCCACGCGGCCATTTTCAACGGCGTGTCACAATCCTTGGGCCCCATTTCTCTCTCCCACCTCCAACGGGAAACCGGTGTTGAGGTTTCCTCGCTGCCGGAATATTCGCAGCAGCTCATCCAGCGAACCCTGCCGGCGGGCACACTCGGCGACGCCGAGCAGATCATCAGCGACCTGCAGCTGGGCACCGGCACCGGAATGCCGCCGTGCAATGCGGTGACGCCGTCGACCACGGCCCCCAAGACCTCCACGGCGGCGGGCACATCCGGGGCGGCGACCGGCGCCACCAGTGCCAAGGCGGCCACCCCGGCGGCCAAGGCAACGCCGAAGGCCACCGGGCTTGCCACGGCGAATGACATCCCCCCGTCCAGCACGCCAACATGTACGGACGGTGCGCAATGAGCCAGTTACTGACCGTGGGCACTCCCCGGCGCAACACGGAGCTGGTGTTGCTGATCCTGGCCCTGGGCGTGGGGATCCTGGCCAACGCCTTGGTGAACCTGAACCTTGGCCGGAGCTTTGACAACGACTTTTACACGCAGTCGGCTGTGTTGGCCGGCTTGTCCTTGGCCGTGCATCTGACGCTTCGCTTCCGGGCCAAATATGCCGATCCGGTCATATTGCCCGTGGTGGTGGCCCTCAACGGCCTGGGCCTGGCGGTCATTCACCGCCTGGACATCACCTCCGGGGACAATGCCGGGCAGCGGCAGTGGCTCTGGACGGGCCTGGCCGTGGCGGCCGCGATCGCCGTGATCTGGCTGCTGAAGGACCACCGCATCCTGCGCCGCTATACCTACATCTCGCTCCTGGTCTCGGTGATCCTCTTGATCCTGCCCCTGGTTCCGGGCATCTCCGCCGGCGACGTCAACGGGGCCACCGTGTGGATCAGGCTGGGCCCGTTTACCTTCCAGCCCGGTGAAATCGCCAAGATCACCCTGGCCATATTCTTTGCCGGGTATCTTTCATCCAACCGCGACCTGATCCTGCTGGCGGGCAAGAAGATCGGACCGCTGCAGCTGCCCCGGACACGGGACCTCGCTCCGATGATCGTGGCGTGGCTGGCCAGCGTGGGCGTCCTGGTCTTCCAGCACGACCTGGGCACGTCCGTGCTGTTCTTCGGTTTGTTCATGGTCATGATCTATGTGGCCACGAGCCGCATCAGCTGGGTCATCATCGGCGTCCTGCTGATGGCCGTCGGCGGCACGGCCGCCTACCATCTCTTCTCGCACGTGCACCGGCGCATCGATGTCTGGCTCAACGCCTTCGATCCCCAGTACATTGGCGCGGCCGGCGGCAGCTTCCAGGTGGTCCAGGGCATGTTCGGGATGGCCAACGGCGGCTTGCTGGGCACCGGGTTCGGGCAGGGCTCCCCGGACAGCGTCCCCCTGGCCAACAGCGACATGATCATTGCCAGCATTGGCGAGGAGCTGGGCCTGGTCGGCCTCTTCGCCGTCGTCATGCTGTACGCCCTTTTCATTGCCCGCAGTTTTCGCGCCGCGCTGGGCACCCGGGATTCGTTCGGCAAGCTGCTGGCCGTCGGCCTGTCGTTTGCGCTGGCGCTGCAGTGCTTTGTGGTGATCGGCGGCGTCACCGGAATGATTCCGCTGACCGGCCTGACCACCCCCTTCCTCGCGGCGGGCGGGTCCTCGCTGCTGGCCAACTGGATCATCGTGGCCCTCCTTTTGCTGATTTCCAATGCGGCCAGGCGTCCCATCGATGTCTCCGCCGAACCGACGGACCACCAGGAGGAGGTGAGCGCCCCATGAACCAGGCCATCCGCAACGCCTGGGTCGTCGCCATCGCCTTGTTTGCCCTGCTCTTTTGCTCGGTGACCTATGTGCAGTTCTTTGCCGTCGACTCGCTGAACAACAACGCCAACAACAACCGCCAGCTGGTGCAGAACTTCTGCAGCAACCGCGGGCCCATCCTGGTGGCCGGGCATCCCATCGCGGAGTCCGTGGCCACCGATTCGGACTGCAAGTTCCAGCGCACCTACAACGATCCCTTCCTCTACGCCGGGATCACCGGGTTCTTTAGCATGTACGCGGGCCAGTACGGCATTGAGTCGGCCATGAAGGACGAGCTCGCCGGCACCTCGAACGACGCCTTGTTCGACCGGATCGCCCAGACGTTCACCGGCGCGCAGCCGCAGGGCCGCTCCGTGGAATTGACCATCGACCCGGCGATCCAAAAGATGGCCTACGACATGATCCCGGACGGCGTGGCCGGCTCCATTGTGGTGATGAACCCGAAGACCGGCGCCATCATCGCCATGGTCTCCAAGCCCTCCTATGACACCAATCAGATGGCCAGCCACAGCGCCGCCGCCGTGACCGCGGCCCAGGAGAAGCTGGTGCACATCCCGGGCATCAACCTCTTCGGCTCGGCGGCCTACAAGCAGCAGTACGCGCCGGGCTCGGTCTTCAAGCTCATTGACACGGCCGCCGCGCTGGAATCCGGAAAGTACACCAAGGACAGCGTGCTCCCCAACCCGGCAAGCCTGCCCTTCCCGGGCATCGACTACACGCTCCCCAACTACCGCTACGGGCAGTGTTACACGCAGGAAAAGGCGAGTTTCGCGTTTGCCCTGGAAAACTCGTGCAACACCCCGTTTGCCAGCATCGCCTTGGACCTTGGCCAGGGGCCGATCACGGCGGCGGCGGAAAAGTTCGGCTTCAATGACAAGTCGCTGAAGTTCCCGGATGCCGTGGCGGGCAGCGTCTTCCCCGGCACGAAGGGCACCCTGGACGCCCCGCAGTTGGCCCGCAGCGCCATTGGCCAGGAAAGCGTGCTGGCCACGCCCCTGGAGATCGCCATGATGACCTCCGCCCTGGCCAACGGCGGCCAGCAAATGAAGCCCAACCTGGTCAAGGCCGTGCGCACGCCGGACTTGAAAACGGTGCAGAGCCTGACCCCGGAGGTGCTGCGGCAATCAACTACCCCGGAGATTGCCCGGCAAATCACGGACTGGATGGTCAGCGTCGTGGACAACGGCATTGCCAGGGCGGCGGCCGTGCCGGGCGTGAAGGTGGCCGGGAAGACCGGAACCGCGGAAGTGGCCAACAACCTAAACAATTCATGGTTTACCGGGTTCGCCCCGGCGGATGACCCCTCCGTGGTGGTCACCATCGTCATGCCAGATGTTGACGTCCTGACCGGGGCGCAATTAACAAGTCCCAACGCAAGCAAACTCTTCAAGGCGGTGTTGAAAAAGTGAGGCCTACTTCAGGAATCACCTTAGGCGGCAGATTCCAACTCACCTCACGCATTGCCATCGGCGGTATGGGCGAGGTATGGAAGGCACAGGATTTGGTCCTGGGTCGCATTGTCGCAATCAAGATACTCAAGGACGAATACACGGGGGATCCCGGCTTCCGGGCCCGGTTCCGGGCGGAGGCCAAGCACACGGCCCTGCTGAACCACGTGGGCATCGCCAACGTCTTTGACTACGGCGAAGAGGACGGCTCGGCGTACCTGGTCATGGAGCTGGTCCCCGGCGAGCCGCTCTCCGCGATGATCGAGCGCGAGCACGTGCTCTCGGCGGACTGGACCTTGTCCATGATTGCCCAGACCGCCCGCGCGCTGGCCGTGGCGCACGCCCAGGGCCTGGTGCACCGCGACGTGAAGCCCGGCAATCTGCTCATCACCCCCGAGGGCCGGGTCAAGATCACCGACTTCGGCATTGCCCGCCTGGCGGACCAGGTGCCCCTGACGCAGACCGGCCAGGTGATGGGCACCGCCCAGTACCTGGCCCCGGAGCAGGCCACCGGCCAGATCGCCACGGGTTCCTCGGACATCTATTCCCTGGGTGTCATCGGTTACGAGTGCATCACCGGCCACCGCCCGTTCTCGGGCGAGTCCCAGATCGCCATTGCCCTCGCCCAGGTCAACGACGCCCCGCCGCCGCTGCCGGACACGCTGCCCACTCCGGTGCGCGCCCTGCTCATGTCCATGCTGGCCAAGGACCCGGCGAACCGTCCGGCCAATGCGCTCAAGCTGGCCGAGGCCGCCGAGGCCATCCGGGTCGGCAACATCAACGGCGCCCATGCAGCCGTCCCGGGCATGCTGTTGTTCGAGGCCACCACCGGGCCCATCACGGCGCCGGTGGACCTGAACGCGACGGCCGCCACGTCGGTGGTGGGCAATGTAGCCGAGCCGAGCACGACGGCGCTGCCCACCGTTGAGGGGGACCGTGCCGAGGCGCCTGCCGCGGCCATGACCCGCGCGGGGGCCCTGAGCGCCGAACGGGCCTGGCACGAGGAGGCTGCCTCCGACGCCGATTTTGAGGACAGCGATGAGGAACCGGCGCAGGAGCCGGCCAAGCGCGGCCGCAGCCCGTGGACGTGGCCGGCGGTGGCGTTGATCGCGCTGCTGCTCTTTGCCATCGTTGCGCTGTTGCTGCAAAATCTGGGCATCTTCGACGCCAAGCCGGCAGCCACGGCGTCCTCGGCGCCGCCGTCGTCCATTGCCGTGACGACCGCGGAGACCACCCCGGTGGAAACGCCGACCACCACGGCGGCCGAAACCCCCACCTCCACGGCCCCGACCGAGGTGACGGTGCACCCGGACCAGTTCCTGGGCAGGCCGTATGCGGAGGTCCAGAGCGAACTCATCGGCATGAAGCTGCAGGTCAAGCGGGCCGACGCATTCAGCAACGACGTCGCGGCCGGGTTGGTCATGGACCTGAGCCCCAGCGGCCCCATGACGGAGGGCACCGAGGTGACCGTCACCGTCTCGAAGGGACCGGAGACGGCGACCGTGCCCTCCTATGCGGGCCAGAAGGCCAACGACTACAACAAGGCCCTGGTGGATGCCGGGTTCCAGCCCGCCCAGGTGGACGAACCGTCCTCGACCGTGGACCGGGGCATCGTCATTCGCACGAACCCGGCGGCGGGGTCTCCCGCGGCCAAGGGTTCGGTGGTGACGTACTACGTTTCCACCGGGCCGGGAGCCACGGAATCGGCCACGCCCAAGGCACCGGCCAAATAGTAAGCCGCCCGCACCATACGACCCACCAATCCACCCACCCACCGAAAGGACCCTGATCCGGTGAATATTCCGCGCGTCCTCAATGGGCGGTACGAGATCGGCGAATTGCTTGGACGCGGCGGCATGGCCGACGTCTACAAGGCCCTGGACACCCGCCTGGACCGGATGGTTGCCATCAAGGTGCTGCGCGGGGACGTGGCCCGCGATACACAGCTGCAGGCCCGGTTCCGGCGGGAGGCGCAAGCCGTGGCGGGCCTGAACCACCCGTCCATCGTGGCCGTCTACGACACCGGGGAGCACCCCTCGGAGGATCCGCTGCAGGACGGCGCCCGGCTGCCGTACATCGTGATGGAATACGTGCACGGGCAGACCCTGCGGGAACTGATCAGGGCCGACGAGATCGGCATCGACCGGGCCATCGAGTACACCCTGGGCGTGCTGTCGGCCCTGGAATACAGTCACCGCGCCGGCATCGTGCACCGGGACATCAAGCCGGCCAACGTCATGGTCACCGCCGATGCCTCCCGGCCCGGGCGCCTGGGCACCGTCAAGGTCATGGATTTTGGCATCGCCCGAACCATGTCCGATACCGCCGCCACCATGACGCAGACGCAAACCGTCATGGGAACCGCCCAGTATCTCTCCCCCGAACAGGCGCGCGGCGAAGCCGTTGACGCCCGCAGCGACCTGTATTCCACCGCCTGCCTATTCTATGAAATGGTGGCCGGCCGGCCGCCGTTCACCGGGGATTCGCCGGTCTCAGTTGCCTACCAGCACGTCCGCGAGGTGCCGCCGCCGGCCAGCAAGTTCAACCGGGACGTGTCCGCGGCGGTGGACAGCGTGCTGTTGCGGGCGCTGCAAAAGGACCGGGCGGACCGCTTCCAGGACGCGGCCGCCTTCCGGCGGGCCCTGCGTGCAGCCCGGACCGGCGTCACCCTGGCCCCCGCCGCGGCCGCGTCCCTGCCCACCGAATTGGTGACCACGGTGGCCGCCCCCGCACCGGCCCCCTTTGTGGGTTCGCCGGCGGCCCCCGCGGTGCCTGAACCCCGCACCACACCGCTTGATGGCGACGGCCCGGCCACGCGGGCCATGGCGAAGGTGCTGGCCGGCGGCGCGCTCATCCGGGACGACGCCGACCTCCCGGAGGTACCCGTCGAACCGGACCGCCGGGTGAAGCGCCGGCGGCGCGCCTGGATCGCCACCTTGTTCGTTTTTCTGGCCCTCATCCTGGCCGGCGGCGGCGTCTTTGGCTACATGTGGCTCAGTGACCGGCCCGCGGCGCCGGTCCCGGTCACGGTCCCGGTCCTGGCCAACGTCAGCGAAGAGGAGGCCCTGGCGCAATTGAGCAGCCTGGGCCTGGACCCCAAGCCGGTCGAGGAATTCAGCACCGACGTCGACGCCGGGAACGTCATCCGCACGGATCCGCACGCCGGAGTGCAGGTCAACCCGCACACCGTCATTGATGTTTTCGTCTCGAAGGGCCCGTCGGAAGTCACCATCCCCAAGGACATCGCGGGGCGGACGGAGTCGGAGGTCCGGGCGGAGCTGGCCGCGCTCAACCTCGCCTTCAAGCCCAATGACTTCGTCACCGATCCCCAAATCCAGGCCAACCTGGTGGTGACAACGGATCCCGCGCCCGGCACGTCCGTGCCGGTCGGCACCGAGGTCACGTTGAAGATCTCCAACGGCCAAGTCGACATGCCCTCGCTTTTCGATCTCACCAAGGACCCGGCCCAAGTCAAAAAGGCCGTGGAAGCGGCGCTGACCAAGGCCTCGCCCACCCTGGCCGTGGTCTTCGAGGAGGCGGAAAACACCGCGGTGGCCCCGGGCATGGTCATGAAACAATCCGTGTCGGCCGGCACCCGGGTGGCGCAGCGGACGACGATCACCGTGACCCTGGCCAAGGCACCGGCGGTGGAGCCGCCGTCGGACGGGCCGACCCCGACGGAGGAGCCGGACAACTCCGGTCCCTCCTCCGCCCCCAAGCCGTAGCCGGCGGGGGCGGCCCGGGCCGCGTGGCCGCGATTCTTGGTGCTTAGGTGTTGATGAGCGGGCTCAGCGTCGCCGCCTTGGCGGCCGCGCCCGTCAGGCCCAGTGATTCAAGCCAGTTGCCGAGCATCTGGTAGCCGCCCTGGGTCAGGACCGACTCCGGGTGGAACTGCACCCCGCACAGGGGCGCGCTCCTGTGCGCCAACCCCATGATGACGCCGTCGGCGGTTTCGGAGGTGATCTCCAGCGTGTCCGGGATGCTGTCCCGGACGGCGGCCAGGGAATGGTAGCGGGTGGCAGTCACGGGGCTGGGCAGCCCGGCAAAAACCCCGTCGCCGTGGTGGTGGACCTCGCTGGTCTTGCCGTGCATGAGTTCCGCCGCATGCGTGACCACCCCGCCGTAGGCCTCCGCCAGGGCCTGGTGGCCCAGGCAGACGCCCAGCATGGGCTTGGCATGCTCGCCGCACCACCTGATCAGCTCGATGCACACGCCGGCCTCGGCCGGGGTGCCCGGGCCGGGGGAGATCAGGACCCCGTCCCGGGCGGCGGCGAGCTCCACCGCCTCGGCCAGGGTGACGTCGTCGTTCCTGACAACCGTTGTCTCGGCACCGAGCTGCTGCAGGTAGCCAACCAGGGTGTAGACAAAGCTGTCGTAGTTATCGATCACTAGAATGCGCAGGGCCATGTCAGGCTCCACCACCAATCGTGGACTCATTGAGCGGGTTGTATTGGGACAGCCAGGGGAAAACAAATTGCCACAGCACCAGCACTACCGCGGCGAGGAAGAGGACCGTGGTGATGATGCGGAACCACAGCGGTCCGGGCAGGCGGCGGAAAATCCAGGCGTACACGTTTTATCCCTTCTCCTTGTTGGCGGCCAGCTGCGCGGCGATGGCCGCCGGGGGTCCCGCGCCGGCGGGCTGCCAGGACTCCATGACGGCGTACGCCACGATGCGCTCCTCGGCGCCAAAGCGCGGGTTGCAGCTGGTCATGGTCAGGTACCGTTCCGTGGGCGCGGCGCCTTTCCGGGTTGGCACCGGCAACAGCACGTCGCCGCGGTCCGGCAGCACTATTTCATTATTCCGGAAAACATAGGTGTAGTAACCGTCCCCGGTTTGGACGTAGATCCGATCACCCGGGACCAGGGTGTGGATGGCGTCCAGCACGGCGCCGTGCGTTTGCCGGTGGCCGGCTACCGAGAAGTTGCCGATCTCCCCCGGCATGGCGGACTGGGCATAACGGCCCAGGCCCAGGGTGTCCAGCTGTGCCGGGGACGTCCCCTCCACCAGGGGGCGGCTGTAGGCGGGGCCGAAGCGCGGAATGTACACCACCCCGAAGACGACGCCGGCGGCCGGTGCGGCCGTGACCTTCGGCGGGCCAAAGTTTGCGGGGGCCTGGGGCACCGGGGGAATCAGCGGACCCTGGAAGTCACGAGTGAACCGTTCCACGGCCTGGGCCTGGGTATTGCCGGCGTCGATATTGCTCCACCACAGTTCCCACGCCACATACAGCAGCAACAGGATGCCCGCGGTGATGAGGAGTTCGCCGGTCAGCTGCACCACCATGCGCGGCAGGCTCCGCCGGGGGAGCCGGGCCGCGGCCCGGCTCCGCCCGCGTGCGGAGCGGGCGCGTGCGGCGCGATTGCCGGAGAGCAGATCGGCGACACCGACGGAGGAATCGAGCCGTTCTGGGGATCGAACCACTCCGGGGCCCTCCTGGGTGCGGCGCTGAAATCCTGCCCTTGAATTCATGCAATCCTGTGCCGCAGCGTTAACAGCTAGAATTACGTCAACAATACCGGCAGATCAGGCCCCCAAAGAATTCAGTCCATGGATTTTTGCCCGCACCGTGCCACGGGGCGCATCTGCCGCGGTCGCGGCACAGGGTGCCGCGGCCACGCCACGAAGTCAAGGAGTTCCTGTGCCAGAGTCAAAGTCCCGTCGCCGTGCCGCCAAGGGGCCGGCCGTCACCCGGTCCACCAAGGCCCAGAAGCCCAATGCCGTATGGTTCCTTCCGGTGATGGTGACGTTGATGCTGGTCGGGCTGTTTTGGATCATCACCTACTACATCTCCGACGGCGGCCTGCCCATCCCCGGGATCACCAACTGGAACATCGGCATCGGCTTCGCCATCGCCCTGGCGGGGTTCATGATGACCACCCGGTGGCGCAGCTAGGCTACCGGCCTCAAACCTCTACATCGCCGGCGTCGCCGTAGTCGCCGGTCGTGTAGCGGCCCTTGGGATCGGTTGCCTCGTGGCCGGGGGCGTCGCCGGCGTCGCCGTAGTCGGCCTCCACAAACCTGCCCGCGGCGCTGTCCGCGTGGGCGTCTTCGGTTCCCGTACGCCCGTAGTCGCCTTCGGTGTATTGGCCCTCCGACTCGCCGCTGAGGTGGCCCGGCTCCGCGCCGGCCTTGCCATAGGCGCCCTGCACGTAGCGCCCGCGATCCACGTCCGGCTCGCTGGTTTCGGTTGGCTCATCTTTCTCATGTTCACCGGACATTGCCTTGCCCTTCTTCGTTGTGCCCGTTCATGCCGCTCTCCGCACTCGGCCACCTGTACTCGGCCACCTGTGCTCGGCCATCTGGGCTCGACCATCTGGATCGGATGCAGCCCGGGGCGGCCGCTCGGTAACTTTTAGTCTAGGCCGCGGCCCCGGGATGCGACAGGGGTTGCCCACACCATCGCCGGGGCCCGGTCCCCGGGTGCGGACGGCTGCCGGGATGCCTGCCCTAGGCGTTGGCCGCCGCCCGCATGCCCGCCATGACCGAGGATCCGGCAAGCTGGGGTGTCCGGCCGGCCGCCACGTCGGCCAGTGCCGAGGCCATCCGTTCACCAATGCGCGCCGTGCTCCCGCCCATGGCCGGGCCGCTGAGCCCGTCCATGGCGCCCAGGACCTGCACGACGGCGGATTCAATCGAGCGTGCGGCCTCGGCTTCGCCCAGGTGGGCCAGGCACATGGCCAGCGACAGGATGGCGCCGGCCGGGTTGGCGTAGCCCTTGCCGGCGATGTCCGGCGCCGACCCGTGGATGGCCTCGAACATGCTCGGGGCGCTGCCGTCGAGGTTGAGGTTGGCGCTGGCGGCGACTCCGAGGCCGCCCTGAATCACCGCACCCAGGTCCGTGATGATGTCGCCGAAGAGGTTGTCGGTGACGACGACGTCGAAGCGCTCGGGGGCGAGCGGCAGGTGGAAGCACATGGCGTCCACGTGGACGTAGTCCGTCTCGACATCCGGGTAGCGGCCGGCCAGCTCGTTAACCGTCTCCTGCCACAACTTGCCGGCCTCGAGCAGGATGTTGGTCTTGTGGCACAGCGTGAGCTTCTTGCGCCGGGAGGATGCCAGCCGGAACGCGTAGTCCACCACCCGTTCAATGCCGGCGCGGGTGTTCACCGACTCCTGGATCGCCACGGCGTTGGCGGTGCCGGCATGCACCGTCGAACCGCGGCCGACATACGCGCCCTCGGTATTCTCCCGCACGATCACCAGGTCGCAGCGCTCCGGGGTCAGCCCGGCGATGGGCGTCTTCACGCCCGGGTACAGGCGCACCGGTCGCAGGTTCACCGCCTGCTCGAACGCCTGGCGCATGGCCAGGATGAAGCCGCGCTCCAGGATGCCCGGCGCCACCGAGGGGTCTCCCATGGAGCCGAACAAGATCGCGTCGTTGGCCCGCAGGCGCAGCGCGATGTCGGGGCTGAAGAGCTCGCCGGTGGCCAGGTAGTGCCGTGCCCCCGCGTCCAGGTGTTCGCGCGTCGTCGTGAATCCGAAGAGTTCCTCGGCGGCGTCGAGCACCGCCAGGGCGCAGTCGGTGACCTCCGGGCCGATCCCGTCGCCCGGCACGACCGCCAGCCGATAGCTTCGCCCGTCCGTCGTCAAACTCGTCCCGATCGTCATATCCATTGCCTCCACCCGTCGTTCGCTAGTAGTCTGCTTATATTACTGGTAAGACCACTCGACGGCTAGGGTGTGTCTGAGCCCCCGTCCCACACGGCACCACCGCGGCGCCCGGAAAGGAACTGCCATGAGTATCTCCGCCCTGTCCACTGCGCAGCCCAGCCAGGACCTGCCCATTGGCGACGCCGGACTCCCCGCCGTCGCCCGGGCCGACGTCTTCTTCCCCTTTGACGGCTCGGTGATCGGCACGGCACCGGTAGGGGATGCCGCCAGCGCCGCGCGGGCCATGGCCGAGGCCGCCGCCGTCCGCCCGGCGATGGCCGCCGCCACCACGGGCACCCGGCGGGCACTGCTGGCCGACATCCACGACGCCCTGGCCGCGTGCTCCGAGGAACTGCAGCGGGTGCTGGTGCTTGAAACGGGCAAGCCCGCGGTGGACTGTGCCGTGGAGATGGCGCGCACGCTGACCACCTGGACGGCCGCGGCCGAGGAGGTCAGCCGGATGACCGGGGAGACGGTGCCGCTGGACCTGCAGCCGCTCGGCGCCGGCATGCTGGGCTACTACACGCGCCGCCCGGCCGGCGTCGTGGTCGGCATCGCCGGCTTCAACTACCCGGTGCTCCTGGCCAGCCACAAGATTGCCCCGGCGCTGGCGGCCGGCTGCCCCATCATCATCAAGCCGTCCCCGGACACCCCGCTGGCCACCTTGCGGCTCGTCGAGCTGATTCGAGACGTCCTGGCCGCCCACGGCCTGCCCCGCGCGGCGGTGCAACTGGTCAACGGCGGCATCGACGTCGGCGAGGCGCTCGTGCGGGACCCCCGTGCCGCCGTCATCTCCTTCACCGGCTCCGCCGCCGTCGGCCACCGGATCGCCCGCGACGCGGCACCCCGGAAGGCCGTGCTGGAGCTGGGCTCCAACACGGGGTTGATCGTCGATGACGACGCCGACGTCGACGCCGCGGTGGACGCCGTCATCCGCGGCGGCTTCTACGCCAACGGGCAGGCGTGCATCTCCGTCCAGCGCGTGGTCCTGCTGCCGGGCATCGCCGCCAAATTCACGCGGAAGCTGGCCGCCCGGCTGCCCGAGGTCGTCGTGGGCGACCCCCGGAACCTTGCCACCCGCGTCGCCCCCGTCATCAACGCCGCCTCGGCCGCCCGGATCACCGCCTGGGTGGCGGACGCCGTCGCCCAGGGTGCCCGCATTGTCGCGACAAATGCACCCGCCGGCCACGCACCGGGTACGCCGGCCGGAGCCACGGCATCGCTCGTTTACCCGATGGTGCTCGCCGACGTCCCGCGCACCTCCCCGCTGTGGTGCCAGGAGATCTTTGGCCCGGTGGTCGCCCTGGAAACGGTGGACACCCTGGCCGCGGCGATCGAGCTGGTCAACGACTCCCGCTATGGTCTCCAGGCGTCCGTGTACACGCGCTCCCTGGCCTCGGCCTTCGCAGCCATCAACCAACTCGACGTCGGCGGCGTGGTGGTCAACGAGATCCCCGGCTTCCGCTCCGACATCATGCCCTACGGCGGCGTCAAGGATTCCGGCATTGGCCGGGAGGGCCCGCGGTGGGCCATCGAGGAATTCACCACCACCCGCATGGCCATGATCCGCCCCGCCTAAGCCACCCTCCCAGACTCCGCACCGACGCAAGGAAACCACGTGAATTCAGCCATCGACTACACCCAGCTTTTCCGCCTGGACGGGCGCCTTGCCATGGTCATCGGGGCCGGCAGCGGCATTGGCCGTGAATCGGCCCTCGCCCTGGCGGCCCAGGGCGCCGACGTCATTTGCGCCGACCGCAACCTGCAGGCCGCCCGGGAGACGGCCGCGTTGGCCGGCGGCACCGCCTCGGCTCTTGAGCTGGACGTCACCGACATCGACGCCGTGGGCGCCGTCGCGGCCGCCCACCCCGCCGTGGATTCGCTGGTCTTTACGGCCGCCACCAATGTCCGCAAGCGGATCGCCGACTACACCATGGAGGACTTTGACAAGGTGGTGAACCTGAACCTGCGGGCATCCTTCGGGCTGATCCGGGCGTTTGGGCCCCAGATGGCGGCCCGGGGCGGCGGCTCGATCACCGGCTTCTCCTCGATCCGGGCCACCGTGGTGGAACCGGGCCAGGGCGCCTACGCGGCCACGAAAGCCGGGCTGGTGCAGCTGATTCGCACGGCGGCCGCCGAATTCGGCCCGCAGGGGGTGCGCGTGAATGCCGTCGCCCCGGGCGTGGTGGAGACGCCGCTGACGGCCCAGATCAAGGCCAATCCACAGTGGTACGACGCCTACGCGAACAAGAGCGCGCTGGGCCGCTGGTCCCGGCCGGAGGAACTGGCCGGCGCCGTCGTCTTCCTGGCCTCAGATGCCGCCAGCTTCGTCACGGGCTCGGTGCTGACCGTCGACGGCGGCTGGACGGCCATCGACGGGCGGTTCACCCCGCCGGCCTGAGTGCCCGGCTCGGGGCGCCCGCCTCAGGAGTCAGGTGTCAGGGGACGCGCGACCAATCCGGTGACGCGTCCCCGCGCACCGTTTCAAACCAGGCGGCCGCCGCCAACACCCTGTCATCGGCACCCACCGGCCCGGCCAATTGCAGTCCGATGGTGCGCCCGTCCGCCATGAAGCCGCAGTTCACGGTCGCCGCCGGCTGGCCGGACATGTTGTAGGGCATGGTGAAGGAGATGTGCGCCATCGGCCGGTCCGGATCATCGATCGGCATGGGCTGTTCGGCGGGAAACGCCGCCATGGGCGCCACGGGGGACAGCACCAGGTCAAAGTCCCGGGTGGCGGCGATGGTGGCCTGCTGCACCTGAGCGAACCGGTGGTAGTGCACCATGGTGGCGACGCCGTCGTAGTTCCTGCCGCCGGCGCACCAGCGGACAATGTAGGGCAGCACGTTCTCGCGCTGACCCTCCTCGAGCGCGCTGTAGTCCGCCCAGGACCGGGTTCGCCAGAAGGCGTCGATGCCGGCCAGCTGCTCCGGGGTCATGAAGGGTGGAAGCTCACGGACGCGGGCGCCGGCCGCGGCAAAGAGATCCGCCGCGCGCTGCACGGCGGCGGCGATCTGGGGGTCGACCTCGGCGCCCGATCCGGCGTTGAGCTGCAACCCGACCCGCAGCCCGGACGGGTTGGCGGGACCGGCGAACCAGTCCATCCTCGGGTAGGGGCGGGCGGAGTAGTCGCGGACGTCGGGCCGGGCGATCACGCTCATCAAGGCGGCGGCGTCGGCGGCCGTGCGGGCCAGCGGGCCGGCCGCCCGGCCCAGGTAGGGGGCGTGCAGCGGGACCAGCCCGGCGCTCGGCTTCAAGGTGGCCAGCCCGGCCCAGGTGCCCGGCAGCCGGATGGAGCCGCCGATGTCGGTGCCAACGTGCAGCGGCCCGTACCCGGCGGCGGCCGCGGCACCGGCACCGGCACTGGAACCGCCGGTGGTCAGCGCCGGGTCCAGGGCGTTGCGTGTGATCCCGTGCCGGGAGGACACCCCGGAGGACAGCATGCCCCAGTCGGGCATGGTGGTGGAGCCGAGCAGGACGAGCCCGGCCTCCAGCATCCGGTCGGTGACGGGCGCGTTCTCGGCCGCCACGGGCGGGTTCGCCAGGGCCGTGCCGGAGGGGACGGGCACCCCGGCGCGCGGGATGTTCTCCTTCACCGTGGCCGGGACGCCGTCGAAGGCCGAAAGCTGCGTGCCGGACGCCCAGCGCTTCGCGGAGGCCTCGGCGTCGCGGCGCACCTGGTCCGGGTCGTGGACGTAGAAGGCATTCAGGACCGGCTCACGTTCCGCGATGCGGGCCAGCACCGACTCGGCGACCTCGCGCGGATCCAGTCCGGCCGCGTAGGCGGCGGACAGTTCGGTGGCGGATAGGTCTTGCGCGGTCTGTCTCATGGACGGTCCCTTCGTGCGCCGGCGGCGGTCCTAATCACTTCGGAGAGCGAGAAGTTCCTTGGCCAGCACCTCGGCGCGCAGGTTCATGGAACTGGCCACGAGCTTTTGCGTATACGGATGTTGCGGGTTTTGATAAATGGTCTCGGTGTCGCCGGCCTCGACGATCTCGCCGTCGCGCATCACGACCACCCGGTCGCACAGGTGGCGCACCACGGCCAGGTCGTGGGAGACGAAGACGAGGGTCAGTTGATACTGGTCCACCAAATCCGCCAGCAGGTTCAAAACCTGCGCCCGGACCGACACGTCCAGCGCGGAGACCGGTTCGTCGGCCACCAGGACCCGGGGACGGCAAATGAGTGCCCGGGCGATCGAGATGCGTTGGCGCTGGCCGCCGGAGAACTGGTGCGGGTAGCGGTCCAGGGTTTCCGGGCCCAACCCCACGGCGTCCAGCATCGCCTCGGCCATGGCACGGCGCTGCGCTGCGGTCTCGGTGCGCCCGGGAACCAGGAGGGGTTCGGTGATGATCTCCAGCACCCGCATGCGCGGGTCAAGCGAGCCCATCGGGTCCTGGAAGACAATCTGCAACTCCTGGCGCAGCTGCACCAGGCTGCGTTCGGTGGCGCCGGCCACCTCATTGCCGGCGACGACGGCGGATCCGGTCGTCGGCCGGTCCAGCCCGGCCAGGATGCGCAGCAGCGTGGACTTCCCGGAGCCCGACTCACCGACCACCCCGAGGCGTTCGCCCGGACGCACCGCAAAGTTCACGTCCTTGAGCGCGTGCACCTCGGCGGCCTTGCCGAACAGTGAGGGACGGTCCCGCCGGTAGGTGCGGGTCAGCCCCGACACGGCGATGACCGGGGCCACGGGGTTTGCCTGAGCGTCCGTGCCGGCGGCGACCGCACCGCCGTCGTCCGCCACTTCGGGGGCGACGCCGGCATCATTGTCGCGGGCGCGGGCACTGGCGCGGGCCGCAACTTCCGCCGGTGTCAGGGGCACATAGGCCGCGGCCGAGGTGACGGTGAACAGGCGGCCGTCGCGGTCCGTCGCCTCCATGTCGCTGGCGGCGAGCAGCCCGCGCGTGTAGGCGTGCTGCGGGCGGGAGAAGATGTCCTCGGTGCTGCCCTCCTCGACCACGCTGCCGTTGTTCATGACCAGGACGCGGGTGCACATGTTGGCGACGACCGCAAGGTCGTGCGTGATGAAGAGCAGGCCGGTGCCGCGTTCGGTCACGGATTCAAGGACCAGGTCCAGCACCTGGCGCTGGACCGTGACGTCCAAGGCGGTGGTCGGCTCATCGCACAGCAGCAGCGAGGGGTCGTTGGCCAGCGCCATGGCCAGCATGACGCGTTGGCGCTGGCCGCCGGAGAGCTGGTGCGGATAGGCGCGGGCGGCCTCGGCCGGATCGGGCAGCTTCACCGACGCGAGCATGGCGATCGCCCTGGCGCGCGCTTCCCGGCGGGACGCGGCGGTCTTGTGCACGGTCATGATCTCGGCAACCTGTGCCCCGACCCGCATGAGCGGGTTGAGCGCGGTGAGCGGTTCCTGGAACACCATGGTCATGTCGCGGCCGCGGATCTTGCGCATGGCGGCGTCGGGGGCGCCGACGAAGTTGTGGCCGTGGCCGGCCAGATACACGGCGCCCGAGGCGGAAAGCCCGTCCGGCAGCAGCCCCATTAGGGCGGTGGTGGTCAGTGATTTCCCGGAGCCGGATTCACCGATCAGCCCGATGCGCTCCCCGCGGGCCATCTCAAAGGACACGTTGCGCACCAGCGTGAATGCGCCGTATTGCACGGAGAGGTCTTGGACCGTGAGCAGGCCGGTCGTCGGGGCGCTCATGGGCGGTCTCCGTTCAGTTTGGGGTCAAAGCGATCCCGCAGCCCGTCGCCAAGCATGTTGAAGCCCATGACGGCCACGGCGATCGCCATGCCGGGCCAGATGGCCAGCAGGGGGAACGTGCCCAGGTATTGTTGGGCCTCCTGGAGCATCCGGCCCCAGCTCGGGACCGGCGGCGGGGTGCCCAACCCCAGGAAGGACAGGGCGGCCTCGGCCAGCACGGCCAGGGCGAAGGTCACCGAGCATTGCACCACCACCATGCCGACAATATTGGGCAGCACGTGCCGCCGGGCGATGCGGAATGCCGGCTGGCTGGCCGCCCGGGCCGCCTGGACGTATTCGGTGCTCATCACCTGCAGGGTCCCGGACCGGGCCACCCGGGCGAACCCGGGAATGGAGCCAATGCCGATGGCGATCATCGCGGTCACCGTGCTGGCGCCGAAGACGGCCGAAAACATGATGGCCATCAACAGGGCCGGGAAGGCGAGCAGGATATCGGCGAACCGCATGGTCACTTCCTCCGTCGCCCCGCGCTTCATGCCCGCCAGGATGCCCAGCGGCGTGCCAACCAGCAGGGCGATGCCGACGGCGACGACGCCGACCAGGAGCGTGATGCGGGCACCGTAGAGGATGCCGGAGAACACGTCGCGGCCGTACCGGTCGGTGCCCATGAGGTGGGTGGGGCCGGGGCCCTGCAGCCGATCCAGCGGATAGGCCTGGGTGGGGTTGAACGGCGTCCAGAAATACGACACCAGGGCCGCGAGGACCACGGCGCCCACGAGTACGACGCCGACCACCATGGACCCGCGCCAGGGGCGCCTGCGCTTGGCCGGCCTGACTGTCAGGATCTTCGATGCCATGGACGTTCCCCTAAGCCGATTTCCGAATGCGCGGATCCAGGACGGTGTAGAACACGTCCACGAACAAGTTGATGACCAAGGTGATGCCGACGAGCACCATCACCACCGATTGGACGGTGAGCATGTCCCGGTTGCCGACGGCATCCAGGAGCATCGATCCAAGTCCGGGGATGACGAAGACACGCTCGATGACTACCGCGCCGATGATCAATGCCGCCAACTGGACGGACGTTACCGTCAGGACCGGGATCGCGGCGTTGCGCAGGCCATGCTTGAGCAGGGCGGCCAGTGGCGACAGCCCCTTGGCCCGGGCGGTGCGCAAATAGTCTTCGCTCATCACCTCCAGCACGGCCGAGCGGACGTACCGGGTGAGGATGGCCCCCTGCACGGACGCCAGCGCCAGCACCGGCAGTGCGACCCGGGACAGGAACCGGCCAAAGTCCGCCCCGGGCGGGGTCCAGCCGTTGGCCGGAAACCAGCCCAGCCCGATCGCGAAGACGACCACGAGCAGGATTCCGGCCAGAAAGCCCGGGATGGCTATGCCCAGCTGGCTGATGGCGCTGATGACGGCGCCGGAGGCCTTGCGGTGCCGGACCGCCGCCAGCGTGCCGAGCGGGATGGAGATGATCAGGGCCACGAGCATCGCCAGGAGGACCAGGATCAGCGAGACCTGCACCCGGTCGGCCACCAGCGGGCTGATGTCCCGGTGCGTCACGTAGGAGGTGCCGAAGTCCCCGAACGGCAGCCCGCGGACCCAGTCAAGGTACTGCACGAGGAGTGGCTGGTCCGTACCGAATTCGGCGCGGGTCTTGGCGATGAGCTCCGGCGTCGCATCTACGCCCAGGGCAATCTGGGCCGGATCGCCGGGGATCGCGCGCATGAACAGGAACACCAGGACGGTGGCGGCGACGAAGCTGGCCGCAAACCTGGCCAGATTGGTCAGAATGCGCATCACCATGCCGGGCCTCCCATCAGTTGATCCATTGTCTCAGTCCCTCTCAAGCACGCGCCCCGCGCGATCCGGCGGGCAACCACCAGGTCCCGGAGGATCCTATTTCCAGCCCATGACACTCAGGTCAAGGCCTTCGGATACGGCGTTGGCGGGGATGCCGGTGACACCGGATTTCGCCACCACGATGTTGGGGAACAGGAAGAGGGTGTCGGAACCGGCCTGCTCGACTATGGTACGCACCACCTTCTTCATCCCCGAGACGTAGCCGGCCTCGTCAGCCATGTCGGCGGCCGCCGCGTCCGCCTTGATCTTGGAGTTGTCGAAGCCGATGTAGTAGTTGGGGTCGTTGAACATGGTCAGCACGTCGCGTGGCTCCACCGCCAGGATGACGGACATTTGGTAGTCGTGCTTGGTAAAGACCTTATCCAGCCAGACGGCGGGGAATTCGGTGGAGGCGATCTTGGCGTTGATGCCCACGTCCTTGAGCTGGGACACCACAATTTCGGACACGGCGGTTGCATAGGGGCGGGTGGGCACGGAGAAGGTGATGTTCAGGTTCTCGGCGCCGGCCTCCTTGAGCAGGGCCCGGGCCTTGTCCGGGTTGAACGGATACACGCCGTTCAGATCCTCATAGTAGGAGTCGGTCGGCGGAACCGGGCCCCCGACGAGCGTGCCGAGGCCGTTCCAGGCCGTGTCCCTGACGGCCTTGCGGTCGATGGCGTACATGACGGCCTGGCGTACCCGCACGTCGTTGAACGGGGCCGCCTTGTTGTTCATCGAGAGGATGATCTCGCCGGTGGAGGTGCCTTCGAGGACCTGGTAGTCCTTGTTGCCCTGGAAGCTGGAGAGCAGTTCCGGTGCCTGCATGTTGTAAACGACGTCGACGTCCCCCGACTGCAGCGCGTTGGTCGTGGCCGTGGCGTCGGCAAAGTAGCGCAACGTCGCGGTCTTGACCTTGGGAGCCTGGCCCCAATAGTCGGTGCGGGCGCTCATCTCCATGGACTCGCCCGGTTTCCACGATGAGACCGTGTAGGGGCCGGTGCCGACGGGTGTGTTGGCCAGGTCGCCAACACCCTTCGGGTCAAACATGGCCCCAATGCGCGAGCCCATGTCAAAGAGCCAGGCGTTGCTTGGCTGCTTGAGCACCACCTTGACTTCGGTGTCGCTGACGACCACGACGTCCTTGACGACGTTCATCTTGGCTTTCAGGCTGGACTTCCAGGCGTCGGACTTCACGCGATCTATGCTGAATTTAACATCGTCGGCCGTGAAGGCATCACCGCTGGAGAAGGTGACGCCGGGATGGAGCTTGAAGGTATACGTGGTGCGGTCCGGGCTCAATTCCCAGGAGTCGGCGAGCAGGGGCTGGATCTTTCCGTCCTGGTCAACGCGCACCAGCCCCTGGTAGACGTTGGCCATGAGCGCCTGGGGAATCGCCGAGCCCGCCGTCGTCGTGAAATCGAGATTGACGGGCGGGCCGCTCAAGGCCACGGTGATGGACGTCTTGGCGGCACCGCCGCCTTCACCGCCCGTCGTCGAACCGGCGGAGCATGCGCCCAGGGTCAGCGAGGACGCCAGCAGCAGGGCCACTGACAGGCTAGTTTTCTTTGAGCGAAGCATGAGCACTCCATCGGTTGAGATCGATTGTTCGAAAAGTCCTGCGATGTGACTTATCCAACAACATTGAAGTACATATATCAACCTATAGCAATGGTCAGGCCAGTTATATTATGCTGGCCAGACTCCGATGAGGAGTGGCGGCGGGTTTCCCGGGGAGCCGCCGCGTCCTTGCCGCGGTCTTCATTCCCGCGCAAACACGGTGATTTTCGGTACGCTCCCCGACAGTTTCCGATTCATGACCCTGCGCCAAAGATGACGCTAAGGAGCGAATTATGACCGGCACCATCCCCGTGGCATCCACGGCGTTTTACGGAACCATCGGGCGCACCCACGAGGAATCCGTCCCGTGGTGGCCTGAACCGGTCGCGGCCTCCCCGGCGACGCCCAACATCATCTACATTGTCCTCGATGACGTGGGATTCTCCGATCTGGGGTGCTACGGCTCCGAGATCGACACCCCCCATATCGACGCCTTGGCGGGCGGGGGCCTGCGCTTCACGAACTTCCACACCACGACGCTTTGTTCGCCCACCCGGGCGTCGCTGTTGACCGGACGCAACCACCATTCGGTGGGCATGCGAATGCTCTCCAATCTGGATACCGGCTTCCCCAGCGGCCGCGGCTTTGTCACAAATGAGGCTGCCACCATCGCCGAAATCCTGCGCGATCGCGGCTTCAACACCATGTGCGTGGGAAAATGGCATCTTGCCCCCACGGAACACACGACGGCATCGGGCCCCTATGACCAATGGCCGCTGGCCCGGGGCTTCGAGCGCTACTACGGATTCCTGGAGGCCGAAACGGACTGCTTCCATCCGGAGCTGACGTACGACAATCATGCGATCGACCCGCCGGCCACACCCGAGGACGGATATCACCTGACCGGGGATCTGATCGACCGGGCCATCTCCTTTATCACCGACCAGACGTCGGTCACGCCCAACAAGCCCTTCTTCCTGCAGCTGGCGTTCGCCTCCGCTCACGCCCCGCACCAGGCGCCGGCGGAGTTCCTGGCGAAATATCGAGACACTTACGCGCGCGGCTGGGACGTGGTGCGCGCCGAGCGTCACGCCCGGCAGATCGAGTTGGGCATCATCCCGCCCGGCACGGCCCTGGCGCCCCGCAACCCGGGCGTGCTCCCGTGGGCGGATCTCAGCGGCGACGAGCGCCGGCTCTTTGCCCGCTTGCAGGAAGCCTATGCGGCCATGATCGACCATACCGACACGGAACTGGGCCGGCTGCTTGATTTCCTGCGGCGCATCGACCGCTTGGACAACACCGTGATCGCGTTCATCTCCGACAACGGCGCCAGCCAGGAGGGTGGGGCGCAGGGTTCGCTGAACACGACGGCATTCCAGAACGGCATCCCGGAGGACTTTGCCGCCAACCTCGCCCGGATCGATTCGATCGGCGGGCCCGACTCCCAGACAAACTATCCCTGGGGCTGGGCGCAGGTGAGCAACACGCCGTTCAAGCGGTACAAGCAAAACACGCACGAGGGCGGCGTGCGGGACCCGCTGATCATCCACTGGCCCGACGGCATCGCCGCACGCGGGGAGGTGCGCGAGCAGTTCCACCACGTCATCGACCTCACTCCCACCATGTTGGCCATCGTGGGCGTGCCGGCGCCGGAGGTGTACCGCGGTGTCCCCCAACTGCCGATGCACGGCACCGACATGTCGTACAGCTTTGCCCAACCCGATGCGCCGACCACCCGAACCACCCAGCACTTTGAGATGTTCGGCCACCGGGGCCTGTGGCACAACGGCTGGAAGGCCGTCGCGTTCCACCAGCGCGGCACACCCTACGAATCCGACCAGTGGGAGCTTTACCACCTGGATGCCGACTGGTCCGAATGCCGCAACCTGGCCGCCGAACGGCCGGAAAAGCTGGCCGAGATGGTGGAGCGATTCTGGGTGGAAGCCTCAAAATACGGGGTCCTGCCGCTGGATGACCGCGGCTTCGCCGTGCGGGCCAGGGTGCCGCGGCCCGGCTCCCCGCGCGCCCGGCGCCGTTTCACGTACCTGCCCGGCATGGCCCACCTGCCGATGGCCGCGACGCCGCCAACGATGAACCGCGCGCATTCCATCACGGCGCATCTCGCGCAGCCGCTGGGCCAATCCGAGGGCGTGCTGGTGGCGCTCGGCGGGGTCAGCAGCGGCTATGTGCTCTATGTCCGGGACGGGCATCTGCACTACGAGTACAACTATGTGGGGGAGCGCTACGTCATTCGCTCGRCCGGGCCGGTCCCGGCGGACGCCACCGTGCTGCGCTTTGTCTTTGACAAGACCGGCGACCGCGCCGGCGTGGGGCGTCTTTTTGTCGGCGCGCACCCTGTGGGCGCCACGGTGTTCCCGCGCGTGCTGCCGCACTTCCACGGCTGGCACGGACTGGATATTGGCCGCGATTCCCTTTCGCCTGTCTCCCCCCACTACGACGGCGAGTTTGCGTTCACCGGCACGCTCGAAAAGGTGGTGTTTGACTTGGCTGAGTCCGAGGACGTGCCTCTCTATGAAGCGGTTGACTGACAACGCGGCACCATCGGTTGTATATTTCTAATTAGTTGGCTGGTCGAACCAGTTGCGCCGTTGCTCGCAAGAGAAGGCATCCCCCTTGACGTCAGGCATCAGATGAACACCGTTACCTTCACGCCGGCGGTCGCAACGCTCACCTACGAGCGGATCGTGGAGCAGATTGAAACCGCCATTACCTCCGGCGCCATCGTCGCCGGGGACCACCTGCCCTCCGAGCGCGAGCTGATGGTGCAGTTCTCGGTCAGCCGCCCGACTGTGCGCGAAGCGCTGCGCGTGCTCCAGTCCATGGGGCTGATCGAGTCCAAGCCCGGCGGGCGCGGCGGTCCCAGGGTGCTCGAGCCCTCCCCGCAATCGCTGACCCGTTCCTTCACCACCATGGCACGGCTGGACTCGTTGTCCATGACCGAGCTGGTCCAGTTCCGGCTGGTGCTTGAATCCTCGGCCTGCCGGCTGGCCGCGACGCTGCACAATGCCGAACAACTGGCCGTCATGCGCTCGGCCATCGAACGCATGGAACAGGCCGTGGGCAAGGACGCCGAGGCGTTCGCCCGGGCCGACGTCGACTTCCACCTGGCCGTCTGGGAGGCGAGCGGCAACTCGCTGCTGACCATGTGCGGCCGGGCCGTCGCCGAGGCGATCGTCGGATTGATCACCCAGCAACTCGTGGACTCCGAGGCCACCGAACGGACGGAGGCCTCCTCGGCGGCCCTGGACCGCGAGATTTTCGAGGCCATCGCCGCCCGCCAGGCCGTGGAGGCGGGGCGGCGCGCCCGTCAGGCCATCTACGACCGCTACGTCCCCCTGCTGCCCGAGGCCGCCAACGCCGGACTGGATGCCCTGCTGGCATAGCTCCACCCCGCCTACACGGTGCGGTCGGAGGGGCCGCTCACCAGGGCCGTAGGGTCGCTTCGGCGTCCAAGGGACCCTGGCCCGCCAACCAGGCTATGAACTGACGCCGGTCACCGGACGAGGCCAGCCGCTCTGGCACCGTGGAGAGCAATTCCGGGTGGTCCCAGGCCACATATTCTTCCGGCCAGTCCCGGGGCGTGTAGCCGAGCCCGGGATCCACATGGTGCATCTCCACTTCTCGAAGCCGGTGCGCGGGGCAACCAAAGACCCCGTAGTGAGCTCCGCCACGGAAATTTCCATTGGGCCATCCCGCGGCGCAGTGGGCGAAGGCGTCTTCCAGTTGGGCAGCACTGGCCGCCAAATCAGCGAGGATCTCACCGGCCGGACGGCCGGCTCCGTCGTTAATCTCGCGGCGCCGCTGTTCCGGCCCGCTCGCGTATTGAGGCACATCTTCTCCTCGCAGCGCCCCGGACAGGCGGCAGAGATGGATCGCCCGGTCCGGATTGCTTTCCAAATTCACTGCCACATCTCCGTCTCTCCCATTCTGCGATCGCCCGATACCGGGCAAGGCCCCTGTACCCGCCAGCCGGCCCGGTAGGGTCAGTGTTCCATCAGGAACATACCCCTTGGCAGTCGCACGAAACGAGCCAAGAGCGTGGGTCGTCGCGGGCGTGCCGTTGTTCACACGTTGTCCCCAAAGTTATCCACAGTTTGGGGAGAGGGTCATGAAACTTCGCCACTTATCCACGGGTGTTGAAAACTTGTTCGAACTTTCCACAGGCCGTCTTCGAACATCAGTTGTCCCCAGTTGTTCTCAAAGTTATCCACAGAAGTGGATAACTTTTTCGACGAATCCCCTTAAATGACAGGAATTGCTGCCCGAAAGTAATCCACAGCTGTGGAATTACATGTGTGTAACTTATTAACAGTGTGCATATCGCTGTGGATAACTGAACGAACGACGAACGGCCCGCTACTAGAACTACAATCCTGTAAGTTATGCCCAGCTGTGGATAGAGCTGTGGACAACTAAGGATCCGTGCGACGATGGCCTCATGGAACTCTCCGCCCCGCTCGATGCCCACCTGGTTTCTCCACATATACCGCTACAGGAGGATATCGATGAATACCGCAGGCTTAGTGCCGAACAGGCCGCCGGGGTGGCCGTTGTCACCACGGTGTGGCGCGGCCGGGACTACGCCGCCACCGTCAGCGCCTACTTGTCAGTGTCCTACGACCCGCCGACCATGCTGGTGAGCCTGTATGAAGGATCACGGATCGCACAGGCCGTGGCGGGCTCGGGACTGTGGGCCCTGACGCTGCTGACGGCCGAACAAAAGCGGGACGCCAACTGGTTGGCGTCCCCCGGGACGCCGGTGGAAGGGCTGCTGAGCCAGATCCCCTTCAGGCGGGGTCCGGGAACCGGCTGCGCCATCCTGGAAGGCGGCCTGGCATATTTTGAAGTCTCCACCACGGCGGTCCACGAGGCCGCCACCCACCTACTGGTGGTCGGCGCAGTCACCGCCATGGGCAGCCAGACCACCTGGCAGCCTGGTTCCTCGCCGTTGGTGCACTATGCCGGCGACTACCGGCGCCTACAGGCCTGACTTACGCCACGGACACGGGCTCAACCAATGAGAAATGCCGGGAAGGTGGAGACCTTGTACAGGGTCAGGCCCACCAAAACGAGCACGATGGCGGCCATGGCGCCCCATTGAACGGCGTTGCGGTTCCTGGCGGGAGCATAGGCAACGGCAACGGCACACAGCGAACCGGCAATCAAGCCGCCCAGATGGGCCTGCCACGCGATGTTGGGGATAAAGAATCCCAGCGCCGCATTGATCAGCAGCAGCACCACGATCTGCCGCAGATCCCCGCCACGCTTCTTCTGCACCACAAAGAGTGCCCCGAAGAGGCCGAAGACCGCGCCGGAGGCGCCCACCACCACGGTATCCACCGGGGAGAGCAGCAGGACGCCCACCGATCCGGCGAAGGCGCTGACCAGATAGATGGACAGGAAGCGGGCCCGGCCAAACGCCGGCTCCAGGGCATTGCCCAGAATCCACAGCGCATACATATTGAAGGCGATGTGCGTGATGTTGGTGGAGTGCAGGAACGCGGAGGTGATCATGCGCCACGGTTCGGTCGCCGTGGTAAACGGGGCATAGGCAAAATTTTGGAATACGAAGCCGCCGGGAATGGCCCAATCCAGCGCAAACGCCACAGCGCAGATCGCCATCATGGTCAGGGTGACCACCGGGCGTCCCGTCCGAACGGCGCCGCCAAAGATGGTCTTCCGGCCGGGCATGGCCTTGGCGGTCTCCCGCACACAATCCACGCACTGGATTCCCACGGCGGCACTGCGCTGGCACTCCGGGCATGCCGGACGACCGCAGCGTTGGCAGCTCACATAGGAGACCCGCTCAGGGTGGCGCGGGCAGACGGGAGCCCCAGTCGGGGCGCCGGCGCTCTGTTGCGGAAAACTCATGGCGGGAATCCTTAGTGCGGAACGGAAAGAGCGGCCTGAACCGCCGGGGACAAAGCACCGGCCGCCGGTGATTGTCGAAATCACCGGCGGCCGGTCGTGCCGGAAATGGCCGGGACTAGATCTTTTCCACCGTGATGGAGTTGATGACGACGTCCTCGCGCGGCTTGTCGCCGGGACCGGTGGGCACGCCTTCAATGGCGTCAACGACTGCCTTGGAGTCGGCATCGACAACCTCGCCGAAGATGGTGTGCTTGCCCTGCAGCCATCCGGTGGGGATGGTGGTGATGAAGAACTGGGACCCGTTGGTGCCGCGACCGCCCTGGGTGCCAGCGTTGGCCATCGCGAACTTGTAGGGCTCGTTGAAGTTCAAATCCGGGTTGATCTCATCGTCGAACTGGTAGCCGGGGCCACCCGTGCCGCGGCCCAGGGGGTCGCCGGCCTGGATCATGAAATCCTTGATGATGCGGTGGAAGATGGTGCCGTTGTACAAGGGCGCATTGCTTTTCTCGCCGGTGGCCGGGTGCGTCCATTCGATGTCACCGGTGGCCAGGCCCACGAAGTTCGCCACGGTCTTGGGGGCGTGGTTGCCAAAGAGGTTTACCACGATGTCGCCCAGGCTGGTGCTGATAGTTGCTTTTGCGGTTGGGATAGCAGTCATGGCGACATTCTGCCATGTGAATCTGGCATTATTGCTGCCAGCACCGCACATTCCGCGCCGGGCGAACTGGGAAGGGATAGCACGGACGCAGTAGGCGACGTAGGCTGAAGACGGAGAATGCCGACATCTGGAGGAGAAACGTGAAGAAGGTAGACCGCATTACCCATGGTTTGGAAGAGTCCCTGAACACCGGAGTCGATAACGCCCGTGAGCGGGTGGAGGCCGCCTTGGGCTGGGCCGTCCCCCGCATTGAAAAGGGCATCGAGACGGCATCTCCCGTCGTCCAGGACGGCCTGCGCAAGGCTGCCCGGTACACCGCCGACGGCGTGGCCGCCGTGACGCCCAGGATCCAGGAGGGCCTGGTAAAACTGGCCCCAAGGATTTCCGACGCCGTCGATGAGGCCACGCCGCGCATGCACGAGGCCTTGGACAAGGCCGCCCCGCATATTGCCTCGGCCAAAGGCAAGGTGGTTGATGAGTTCTTGCCAAAGTTCTCCGCAAAACTTGGCGACGCTGCCGGCGCGGTGGCCGCGGCCCTGGAAAATGCCACGACCTCCGAGCAGGTGGATGTCGTGGTGGCCAAGCTCACCGGGAGCAAAAAGGCCATCAAGCAGGCGGAAAAGGCCGCGGCGTCCGCAGCGCGGACGGCCGCCGCCGAGCTCAAGCGCAGCCAGAAGAAGGGCGGCAAGGGCTGGGTGGTCTTCGGCGTGATCGCCGCCGCGGCGGCGGCCGGAGCGGCCGCGTGGAAGGCCTCCAAGCCTGTGGAGGACCCGTGGAAGACCCCGGCGCCCTTTACTCCCGCCCCTGACGTCCGCGAAAACGTCAAGGAGGCGGCACAGGACGCGGCCGAGGCAGCCCAGCATGGCCTGCATGCCGCTGGCGAGGCCGCAACCGACGCCGGGGCCAAGGTCACCGATGCCGCCGACACTGCCGCGAAGGCGGCCAAGGAGACCGTGACCGACGCTTCCGACGGTGCCGCCACGCCAAAGCCGAAGGCGCCCAACAGCGACAACAACAAGTAGCCGGCAGCCCTCCCCGGCAGGGGACCCGGGCGGGCCCCTCGCAAAGGCCCCGGCATCCAAGGATGCCGGGGCCTTTGTTGTCAGCTCCCGGCGTCCTCGGCCTGCCGTTTCAAACCGCTGCGGCCCTGGCGCAGGACCACCACGGCCAGCCCGGCAAGGATCAGGGTCAGTCCCAGGTACGTCCCGGAGGGAAGCTGCTCGCCGAGGAACACCGCGGCCAGCAACGCGGCGCCCGGAATCTCCAACAAGATCATCATGGAGACCACCAGCGGGGAAATGGTGGCCAGCAGGTGGTTGAAGATGGTGTGGCCGAGAATTTGGGCCACCACCGTGACACCGATGATGCCCAGCCAGGCGATGGCGGGAATATTGATAAGCGGCTGGCCGAACACGAGGCACATGGCCAGCAGAATGATCGAACAAATGCTGTAGCAAATGCTCGTGTAAAGGGTTGTGGTCATGCTCTTGCGGGCCCGGGCGCCGGCAAGGGTGTAGACGGCGGCCAGAGCACCGCCGGCCAGCGCCAGGACGTCCCCGATGAGCGCATCCCGGGAGACGCCGAAGTCAAAACCGGTGATGACCACCACGCCGCCGAGCGCAATGCCCAGGCCCAGGACGATGGAACGGTGTGGCCGCCGACCGCGCACCCACTGGAGCAGTGCGATCCATGCCGCCTGCAGGCACACCATGGCCGTGGCTGCGGCAACGCTGGTTAATTTGACGGCGGTAATGAAACAGGCGAAATGCAGTGCCAGCGCGGTGGCCGCAATCACCGACCACTTCAGCTCCGCCCGGGTCAGCCCCGCGATGCCCGCCCGACCCGTCACCAGGACCGGCAAACCCATGGCCACGGCACCGAACGCATTGCGCCACAGGGCGATGGTCAGGGCCGGCGCCGCCGTGGCCGCCATGATGGGACCGGAAGCGGAAACACCCAGGATGCCGACCACGGCCAGGAACAAGATCACCTGTCAACAGTAGGTCACCGGCGCGGCAGGGAAGAATCGGCGCCGCGCCGCAGAGCACAAAACACCCCGGTCCACAGGACCGGGGTGTTTGTCTGGGTGGAGGCACGGGGACTCGAACCCCGAACCCCCTGCTTGCAAAGCAGGTGCGCTACCAATTGCGCCATGCCCCCAGCGGAGGTGTTAAGTATATCTCGGCATTATTTGACGGTATCCGTCGCCTGGCTCCAGGTTGCCTTGTGTTCCTTGGCTACCTGCCATTTTTTGTTCAGGATGATCAATCCGCCGAKAGCCGCGGCCAAGACCAGCAATTTCCTTGCCATCACACCATCCTTAGGACAGAACCGGCAGGTTCCGTGGGCGTACCAGGACTTGAACCTGGGACCTCTTCGTTATCAGCGAAGCGCTCTAACCGCCTGAGCTATACGCCCTCACAACCCTCAGCTGGGCCGAAACAAAACTTTACCGTACACATTCCCAAAGTCCCAAATCGGCGGGTCCACTGCGGGATTGGCCCCGCCGATTCGCGGATTTAGGCGATTTTAGTCGTCCGTCAAGGTCACACCAATGCCGCCGACCAGCGTGGCGGAAATGTTGTACAGCACGGCGGAGAGCAGCGACAGCGTCGTAAGTAGGACAACGTTCACCACGGCGATGATGGTGGCAAACGACGCCACCTGGCCCAGGGAGGCGTACTTCTTCAGATCAAAGGCGCTGCCACCCTCGGTGCCCTGGATGTCCGTCATGAGCGAATTGACCTTGTCGAACAAGCCGATCACGTCCAGCACCGACCACAGGACGATGGCGGCCACCACGGTGATGATGCCCAGGGCCACGGACAGCAGGAACGCCATCTTCAGCACCGACCAGGGCTCCACCTTGCTCACCAGCAGGCGGGCCCGGCGGGCCTTGGCCTTGGGGGCGGGCTTCACCAGCGGCGGGCGCGCAGGGGCCGGTCGCTTCACCGCGGCGGTCTTGGTGGCTCCCATGGAGGAGCCGGGACGCTGGGCCGGACGCACCGGGGCACTGACCCTCGGGGCGGCACCGGGCCGCGGTTTCGGGTTATTCGTGCTCAATCGGTACCTCCATTTGATGCGTCATGGTCGTTTAACGGTACTTCATCAAGCTGATTGCCCGCTTCGAGGCCTTCCTCGCTGCCGGGGACCGGCTCGTCCACATCCGGTAGATCATCGTCCTGCTCCAGGCCGCGTTCACTATTGCGGGCCACCTCGATGATGCGGTCATTCTTGTCCGGCTTGGCGAAAATGACGCCCATGGTGTCGCGGCCCTTGGCCGGGACCTCGGAGACGTTCGAGCGGACCACCTTGCCGCCGCTCATGACCACCAACACCTCGTCGTCCTCGTGCACAATCAAGGCGCCGACCAGGTCGCCGCGGTCTTCCACCAGCTTGGCAACCTTGATTCCCAGCCCGCCGCGGCCTTGCAAACGGTACTCGGCGACGGCCGTGCGCTTGGCGTAGCCGCCCTCGGTGACGATAAAGACGTACGAGTCGTCCGTGACCACCGCCGCGGCCAGCAGCTCATCCAGGTCCCGGAACTTCATCCCGGTCACCCCGGAGGTGGCCCGCCCCATGGGACGCAGCGCCTCATTGGTGGCCGTGAAGCGGATCGACTGGCCCTTCCGGGACACCAGCAAGAGGTCGTCCGTGTCCGAGACCAGTTGGGCGGAGACAAGTTCGTCGCCGTCGCGCAGGTTGATGGCGATGACCCCGGCGGAGCGGTTGGTGTCGTAGTCCTCCAGCCGGGTCTTCTTCACCAACCCGTTCTTGGTGGCCAGCACCAGGTACGGCGACTGCTGGTAGTCCCGCAGCTCCATGACCTGGGCGATTTTTTCGTCCGGTTGGAAGGCCAGCAGGTTGGCCACGTGCTGGCCCTTGGCATCCCGGCCGGCCTCGGCGAGCTCATACGCCTTGGCCCGGTAGACCCGGCCCAGGTTGGTGAAGAACAGCAGCCAGTGGTGGGTGGTGGTGACGAAGAAGTGTTCCACGACGTCGTCTCCGCGCAGTTGGGCGCCCTTGATGCCCTTACCGCCGCGGTGCTGCGTGCGGTAGTTGTCGCTGCGGGTCCGCTTGACGTAGCCGCCGCGGGTGATGGTGACCACCATTTCCTCTTCGGGAATGAGGTCCTCCATGCTCATGTTGGGGTCGTAGCCCATCATGATCTCGGTGCGTCGATCGTCGCCGTAGCGGGCGGTGATCTCAGCGAGCTCGTCGCTGACGATCCCGCGCTGGACCTCCGGATCGGCCAGGATCCGGTTAAATTCGGTAATCATGGTCTCAAGGACGTCGCTGCGGTCCTGGATCTTCTGGTGCTCCAGGGCTGCCAGTTTGCGCAGCTGCATGTCCAGGATGGCCTTGGCCTGGATCTCGTCAATCTCCAGTAGGGCCATCAGGCCGTCGCGGGCCTCCTCCGAGGTGGAGGAGCGGCGGATCAAGGCAATGACCTCGTCCAGGGCGTCCAGGGCCTTCAGCAGGGCGCGCTGGATGTGCGCCTCTTCCTCGGCCTTCCGCAAGCGGAACCTGGTGCGGCGGATGATGACATCCATCTGGTGCGTCACCCAGTGGCGGATGAACGCATCCAGCGGCAGGGTGCGCGGCACGCCGTCGACGATGGCCAGCATGTTGGCGCTGAAGTTCTCCTGCAATTGCGTGTGCTTGTACAGGTTGTTCAGCACCACCTTGGCCACGGCGTCGCGCTTGAGCACGATGACCAGGCGCTGGCCCGTGCGCCCGCTCGTCTCATCGCGGAGATCGGCAATGCCGGCGATCTTGCCGTCCTTGACGAGTTCGGCGATCTTGATGGCGAGGTTGTCCGGGTTGGCCTGGTAGGGGAGTTCGGTGACCACCAGGCAGGTGCGGCCCTGGATTTCCTCCACGTTGACCACGGCGCGCATGGTGATGGATCCACGGCCCGTGCGGTAGGCATCCTCGATGCCCTTGCGGCCCAGAATCTGCGCGCCGGTGGGGAAGTCGGGTCCCTTGATGCGCTCGATCAGCGCATCCAGAAGTTCCTCGCGGCTGACCGTGGGGTTGGCCAGGTACCACTGGAGGCCGTCGGCAACCTCGCGGAGGTTGTGCGGGGGGATATTGGTCGCCATGCCCACGGCGATGCCGGAGGAACCGTTGACCAGCAGGTTGGGAAACCTGGCCGGCAGAATGGTCGGTTCCTGGTTCTTGCCGTCGTAGTTGTCCTGGAAATCAACGGTTTCCTCGTCAATGTCCCGCACCATCTCCATGGCCAGCGGGGCCATTTTGGTTTCGGTGTATCGCGGGGCGGCGGCGCCGTCGTTGCCGGGGGACCCGAAGTTGCCCTGTCCCAGAGCCAGCGGGTAGCGCATGGTCCAGTCCTGGATCAGGCGCACCAGGGCGTCGTAGATGGCCGAGTCACCGTGCGGGTGGTACTGGCCCATGACCTCCCCGACCACGCGGGCACACTTGTTGAAGGAGCGTTCCGGGCGGTAGCCGCCGTCAAACATGGCATAGAGCACGCGGCGGTGGACGGGCTTGAGTCCATCACGGACGTCGGGCAGGGCGCGACCCACAATGACGGCCATGGCATAGTCCAGGTAGGACCGTTTCATTTCCTCTTGCAGATCAATCTGCTCGATGCGGTCGTGCATCAGGGTGCCTTCAAGAACATCTTCGCCGGTCTCGCCGCTGCCCGGATTTTCGGGGGTTTCGTCACTCATTGTCTTTTATATTCCATTCCCAATATATGTCGGTTTCGCAATAGGTCGGCTGCGGCAGGAGCTGCCGCCGCCTAGATATCGAGGAACCGGACGTCCTTGGCGTTTTGCTGGATGAAGTTCCTACGCGATTCCACGTCCTCACCCATCAGGATGGAGAAGATTTGATCGGCCTCCGCGGCGTCTTCCATGGTGACCTGCAACAAGGTGCGGTGGGCCGGATCCATCGTGGTGTCCCACAGTTCCGAATAATCCATCTCACCGAGCCCCTTGTAGCGCTGGATGCCATTGTCCTTGGGGATCCGGCGGCCGGCGGCGGCACCGGCGGCCAGCGCGGAGTCGCGTTCCTTGTCGCTGTAGACGTAATCGTGCGGCGCATTGGACCACTTGATCCGGTACAGCGGAGGCTGCGCCAAGTAGACATAACCGCTTTCAATCAGGGGGCGCATGTAGCGGAACAGGAGGGTCAGCAGCAAGGTGGTGATGTGCTGGCCGTCAACGTCGGCATCGGCCATCAGCACGATCTTGTGGTACCGGGCCTTGTCCACGTCAAAGTCCTCGCCAATGCCGGCCCCAAATGCGGTGATCATGGCCTGGACCTCGGCATTTCCCAGGGCCCGGTCCAGGCGGGCGCGTTCGACGTTGAGGATCTTGCCGCGCAGCGGCAGGATCGCCTGCGTGGTTGGGTTGCGGCCGCGGACGGCCGAACCGCCGGCGGAGTCGCCCTCCACGATGTAGATTTCGGAAAGGGAGGGGTCCTTGGACTGGCAGTCCTTGAGCTTTCCGGGCATGCCGCCGGATTCCAGCAGTCCCTTGCGACGCGTGTTTTCGCGCGCCTTCCGGGCCGCGAGCCGGGCCTGGGACGCCTGGATGGATTTGCGGATGACGTCCCGAGCCGGGCCGGGGTTGCGTTCGAGCCAGTCACCCAACCCGTCGGTCACCACCCGTTGAACAAATCCCTTGACCTCGGAGTTGCCGAGCTTGGTCTTGGTCTGGCCCTCGAACTGGGGTTCGGACAGCTTCACGGAAATGACGGCGGTGAGGCCTTCCCGGATGTCGTCCCCGGTGAGGTTGTCGTCCTTTTCCTTGATGATGTTCTTCTCGCGCGCGTACCGGTTGATCAGCGACGTCATGGCGGCACGGAAGCCCTCCTCATGGGTTCCGCCCTCGTGGGTGTTGATCGTATTCGCGTAGGTGTGAACGCTTTCCGAGAACGACGTGGTCCACTGCAGGGCCAGCTCCACGGCCATGCTGCGCGAGGAATCCTCGGTTTCAAACGCAATGACGTCCTCGTGCACGGGCTCGTACTTCTTGGACATGTTCAAGTACTTGACATAGTCCAGCAGGCCGTCGTTGTACTGGTAGACGATCACGCGCTTGCCCGTGGCCGCGTCCGTGCCCTCGGGGATGGCGTCAAGATCCGGGTCCTCATCGGCTGCGGGCTTGGCCAGGCGCTCGTCGGTGAGCGTGATCTTCAGGCCCTTGTTCAGGAACGCCATCTGCTGGAAACGGGCCCGAAGGGTCTCAAAATCAAACTCGACGGATTCAAAGATCTCCGGATCCGGATAGAACGTCTGGATGGTGCCGGTCTCGGTCGTCGCCTCCCCCTTGACCAGGGTGCCCTGCGGCTTGCCGCCGTCGGCGAAGCTCATGCGCCACACAAACCCCTTGCGCCGGATTTCCGTATCGACCCGGCGGGAGAGGGCGTTGACCACGGAAATGCCCACGCCGTGCAGACCGCCGGAAACCGCGTAACCGCTGCCGCCAAACTTTCCGCCGGCGTGCAGGATCGTCATGACGACCTCCACGGTGGGCTTGCCTTCGGTGGGGTGGATATCAACGGGAATGCCCCGCCCGTTGTCAACGACCCGGACGCCGCCGTCGCTTCGGAGCGTAACTTCAATGTGGTCGCAATAGCCTGCCAGGGCCTCGTCGACGGAGTTGTCCACCACTTCATATACCAGGTGGTGCAGTCCACGCAGCCCGGTGGAGCCGATGTACATCCCGGGACGCTTGCGAACCGCTTCCAGGCCTTCCAAGACCGTGATGTCGCTGGCGTCATAGTGGCTGGTGTTTTCCGCCCTGATGTCGACCGCAACCGCTGCAGCCGGGCTGTCCAGGTCTGGATTCATCGCATTCTCCGGGGCATCCGGATTAATCTCAGTCACAGGCGCGTTCGACCCCTCTATTTTTCGCTCGATTGCCACCATTGGCTTGTGCGGGGCGGTCAAGCCCCGGGCACCAAGGTCACCGTGGAAGGCACATAAATACCGCTCCCGCACCCACGACAGGATCTGCCATAGCGCCGCGGAGAGACGGTCTTGCCTCTAATTCTACCTCGTAGCGGGGGTGAATGCCGTCCCAACGTGCCCTGGGCGGCGAGATAACCGCCTTAGAATCCAATTTCGGAGCGGGAGTTGAGGGGAAGTACGCGCCAAGGGATTCTAAAGCCCTCCCGCGCGTTTGACCGGCCCGGCCGGCATGGCCGCCCGAGTCACCCGTAGGTGTCTCGCGGGCCGCGGCCCTTGACGCTTCGGAAGCCCTTGCGCCAGCTGGGTGCCGTGGGACCCAGCACCAGGATTTTCGTCACGACGCCGGCGCCCAGTTCGGCGTCGAACCTGGCCAGCAGCGACGACGACAGGAGCTTGAGCTGGGTGGCCCAGCTGGTGGAGTCGCAGCGCACGTGCAAGGTGGTGAAGTCAAAGCTCTCCGGCTGGCAGTGCGCGGCAATGTCCGGGCCCACCAGGGTGTCCCACTGCGCCATGACGGAACCGACGGCCAGCGGCGAGGACCAGCCGCGGTCCGACACCAGCCGGCTCACGACCTTGCCCAGGCCCAGGGGGTCGCGCCCGCCGTCCTTGATATCGAGGAACGGCTGCCGCTTGCGTCGAGGGGTCGGCTTCTCGCCGAGCCGCCCGCGCGGGATCCGCAGTTCCCCGCGGCTCTTGGCGATGGCCCGCATCCTGTTGAGGGCGGCCTGGGCGGCATCCACCTCGGTGACGTGATCGGTTGCCTGGGCCTTCTTCCGGCCCTTGATGCCCGTGGGATCCTCGGCGGCGGCACCGGGGTCGGGCGTGCTACCCGCCACCGGGCACCACGCTTGCGGCATTTGCCCCGCTCTGTCCTACCCCTCCGGGGAGGACCTGGATCTGGGCCCCCGACAGTTCGGGGGGAATATCCCCGTCGACGGCGGCCGTCACCAGAACCTGTTCGGCGCTGGCAACGATCCCCGCCAGCTTGCTGCGCCGTTGGGCATCAAGCTCGGCAAAGACGTCATCCAGGATCAGGATCGGCTCGTTGTTGGCGGTGTGATCGTCCTCGCTGAGCACATAAAACGATGCCAGGCGCAGGGCCAGGGCCACGGACCAGGATTCCCCATGCGATGCATAGCCCCGGGCGGGTGCCACACCCAAAAGCAATTCCAGTTCATCCCGGTGCGGACCCACCAGGGAGGTGCCGCGCTCCAGTTCCCGCTTGCGCGATGCACCCAGCGCCACCACATACTTTTCGGTGAGTTCGGCAACGCTGAACTTGGACAGGTCCTCCGGATCCGGCGCGACTTGGTCCGCCGCGGTGCCGTCGACGGGCGCGGCTCCGTACTCCGATCCCTCGGCCTGGGCGTCAATGCTGCTGCGGTAGACGGCACGCAAGAGTTTGGATCCGTCGGTGAGTTGGGCGTAGGCCTCGGACATGTGCGGGCGGAGACGCTCAAGCAATTCCAGCCTGGCGGTCAGCAAATTGGCGGCGGCCGCGGCCAGGTGCTGGTCCCAGACATCGAGCGTGTCCAGCTGCCCGTCACTGATGCCGCTGCGCGAGAAATGCTGTGTCCGGGCGGATTTCAACAGGGCGTTGCGCTGCTTGAGGACCCGGTCGAATTCGGTCCGGGTTGCCGCATGCCTGGGGAGGCGGACCACCAGCAGCTCATCGAGGAAACGTCGCCGGCCGCCCGGATCCCCCTTGACCAGGGCCAGGTCCTCCGGGGCAAACAGGACGCTGCGGCAGATCCCCAAAATGTCCCTGGCCCGCACCGGGTTGGCGCGGTTGATTCTGGCGCGGTTGGCCCGGGCGGCATTGATTTCCAGTTCCAGCAGCACTTTTTGCGGACCCCGGACCAGCTGGGCCCGAACCAACGCACGCTCGGTACCGAAGCGCAGCAGGGGAGCATCCGTGCTCACCCGGTGCGAGGATAGCGTGGAAAGATAACCGATGGCTTCCACCAGATTCGTCTTGCCCAGCCCGTTGGAGCCGACCAGCACCGTGACGCCCGGAGTGAGCTGGAGGTCAACCTGGGCGTAGCTGCGAAAATCCGTCAGGGAAAGTTGCTCAATAAACACAGATGCTACCGGCGTGTTCGGATCGTCTTAGGAGCCTGCGGGTTTTGTGGCATGTCCGCCAAATTGGTGCCGGAGGGCGGAAACCATCTTCATCGCGGGGGAGTTGTCCTCGCGGGAGGAGAACCGGGCAAAAAGGGCCGCCGTGATGGCCGGCGCCGGCACGGCGTTGGCGATGGCTTCCTCCACGGTCCAGCGCCCCTCGCCGGAGTCCTCCACAAAGTCGTCAATGGACTCCAGGCCCGGATCCTCGTCCAGGGCCTTCACCATCAGATCCAGCAGCCATGAGCGGACCACGGTCCCCTTTTGCCAGGCACGGAACGTCCCGGGCAGGTCCTTGATGATCTCTTTCTTGGCCAGGAGCTCATAACCTTCGGCATAGGCCTGCATCAGCCCGTATTCGATGCCGTTGTGCACCATTTTTGCGTAGTGCCCCGCGCCCACGCCGCCCACGTGGACGAAGCTGTCCGCGCGTTCACCCTCCGGGCGGAGCGCGTCCAGTACCGGAAGAGCCCGGGTCACGTCCTGGACGGATCCGCCCGCCATGAGGCCGTAGCCGTTTTGCAGGCCCCACACCCCGCCGGAGACGCCGACGTCCATGAACCCGATTTTCTTGGCGTCAAGCATGGCACCGTGCTTTTGGTCTTCGGTGAACCGGGAATTTCCCCCGTCAATCAGGAGATCTCCGGCTTCCATTGATTGTCCCAATTCCGTGATCACCGCGTTGGTGATGTCGCCGGAGGGAACCATGACCCAGATCAGGCGCGGTGCCGGGACGGCGGCCACCAGCTCGCCGAGTGAGGCCACGTCCGTCACATCGGGATTTCTGTCAAAGCCGGTGACCTGGATGCCTGCCGCCCGCAGGCGCGCCCGCATGTTGAAGCCCATTTTTCCAAGTCCGACAAGTCCGATGTGCACGGTTTCTCTTTTCTGGTGATGGTGAAGCGGCGGGCGGAGCTACTGGTTGGGAAGCCTTACCGGCATCACCAGGTAGCGGTAGTCGTCGCGGTTTTCCCCGTCGGCGTCATCCTGGGCGGTGAGCATGGCCGGTTTCGGGGCRGAGGTGAAGGAAAAACGCACGTACTTGCTGTCAAAGGCGTTCAACCCCTCACTGAGGTAGTGCGGGTTGAAGGCAACGGTGATGTCCCCGCCCATCAGCGTGGCCTCAAGGTTTTCCGATGCCTGTGCATCTTCGCCGGTGCCGGCATCCAGGGTGAGCTGGCCGTCAGTGAAAATCAGGCGGACCGGGGTGTTGCGCTCGGCGACGAGGGAAACACGGCGCACGGCCTCGGCCAGGGCATGCGTCTCGACCGTGGCGTAAATGGGGGTATTGTCCGGGAAAAGTGAGCGGATCTTCGGATAATCGCCATCGACGAGAAGCGAGGTGGTGCGCCGGCCGCCGCTTTCAAAGCCGATGAGTTCGCTGTTATCGGAGAGGGCGATGTTGATGTTCCCGGACCCGCCGAGGGTCTTGGCAACTTCGCTGAGGGTCTTGGCCTTTACCAGCGCGCCGGTGGAAATGCCCGGAGAGGCCGGATTCCAGCGGATTTCCCGCAGGGCCAGCCGGTAACGGTCGGTGGCCAGCAAGGTGATCAGGTCACCCTCAATCTCCATCTTTACACCGGTGAGAATGGGCAGGGTGTCATCCTTGCTGGAGGCGATGATGACCTGTGAAACAGCCTGGGCAAAGGCCTCCCCGTCCACCGTTCCGCTGAGTTCGGGCAAGGCCGGGAGTTCCGGATAGTCATTGACCGGCATGGTAGCCAAGTGGAAGCGGCTGCTGCGGCACGTCAAGGTGACCTTGGAACCGTCGGTTTCCACGTCCACCGGTGCGGCGGGAAGGCTGCGGCAAATATCTGCCAACAGGCGTCCGGAGACCAGGATGCTGCCCTCCTCGGCAATGTCTGCGGGGATCTCCAACCGTGCCGAAATTTCATAGTCAAAGCTGGCCAGGCTCAACGTGCCGGCCTCGGCCTTAAGCAGGAGGCCCGAAAGGACGGGAACCGGCGGCCGTGGTGACAAGGATCGGGCGGCCCAGCTGACGGCTTCGGTCAGAACATCCCGTTCGACTCGGAACTTCACGGAGGGGTGCCGCCTTTCATCATGCGGAAAGTGGGTGGTGGACGAGCCGATCGCAGGGCCTTCGGTGGAAGGACAGGTGACCGTTGTGAAACTACATGCTTGCAGACAGCTTAGCGCTTCATACAGCGGAGCCGAACATTGCCATTCGACGCAGCCGTGCCGGCGTCGGGGCACGGGGAAAATGTTCTTTGAAACGAATAATTCTTGTAGTTAGTAGTGTTAATAAGTCCTGTGGATACTGTGGATAACTCGCTTGGTTGGCGCCGTTGCGCGGAACTGCCCTGTGCACAATCTGTGGGGCTGTCCCGCATCGTGCGGTGGGCGGAGGTGGACAAGATTTCCGGCCAAATCAACGATCCACAGCCGACCCTGTAGTTATCCGCAGGGACAGGGCGGTTGTGCACTTAACTGTCCACAGGCTTATCCACAGCTGTTAATTACTGGAATTTTTTTCGCCCGCTGCGGGACTAGCCCTCGCGCTGCTGCTGCTTGATCTTGTTGGTCAGTTCCGTGACCTGGTTGTAGATGGCACGGCGTTCGGCCATCAACTCCCGGATCTTTCGATCCGCATGGATCACGGTGGTGTGGTCCCGGCCGCCAAATTCCTGCCCAATTTTGGGCAGGGACATGTCCGTCAGCTCCCTGCACAGGTACATCGCGATCTGTCGGGCGGTCACCAGGGTCCGGGTCCGGGACTTGCTGCACAGTTCTTCGAGGGAGATGTTGAAATATGCCGCGGTCTGTCCCAGAATGGCCGTCGACGTAATTTCCTGCGCGCCATCGTCGGTGATCAGGTCCTTGAGTATCATCTCCGCCAGCCCGACGTCCACGGGCTGGCGGTTCAGGCTGGCGAACGCGGTCACCCTGATGAGGGCACCCTCCAGTTCACGAATGTTGGTGGAGATCTTCGAGGCGATGTATTCCAGGGCGTCATCGGGTGCGGACAATCCCTCCCCGATGGCCTTTTTGCGCAAGATCGCGATGCGGGTCTCGAGCTCCGGGGGCTGAACATCGGTCAGCAGGCCCCACTCGAAGCGCGAACGCATGCGTTCCTCAAACCCCTGCAATCGCTTGGGCGGAAGATCGGAGGTGATCACCACCTGTTTGTTGTGATTGTGGAGGGCATTGAAGGTGTGGAAGAACTCCTCCTGTGTTGCATCCTTGTTGGCCAGAAACTGGATGTCGTCAATGAGCAGGATGTCAACGTTGCGGTACAGCTGCTTGAAGCTCGCGCCCTCATCATCACGGATGGAGTTGATGAAGTCGTTGGTGAATTCCTCGGAATTGACGTATCGAACCCGGATTCCCGTGTAGAGGCGGCGGGCGTAGTGGCCAATGGCATGGAGCAGGTGGGTCTTGCCCAAGCCCGAGTCCCCATAAATGAACAGCGGGTTGTAGGCCTTGGCCGGGGCTTCGGCCACCGCAACGGCTGCGGCATGGGCAAACCGGTTGGAGGCCCCAATCACAAATGAGTCAAAAATATACTTCGGATTCAGGCGCCCGAATTCCTGGGATGTGCTCGGCAGCATGGGAGACGGCTTGGAACCGTGCTCGGGCCGGTGGACCCGCTCCGCCCGGGCGGGGGACGGCTCCTGGACCGGGGCCTCCTCCTTGACCGGTGGGACAAGATCGGCGTTGACGCTGAAGGCACAGCCGATTTCCTCGGGAAACACCTGGCGGAGGGCATCATTGAGGGTTGCGCTGAGCTGTGTTTGCAATACCTCGCGGGTCAATTCGTTGGGGACGGCCACCAGGAGGGTGTTGCCGATGAGCCCCTGCGGTTGGGTGAGGACAACAAATCCACGTTGGCGCGGCGAGACACGTTCGTCCTGTTCCAGGATCCGAATTACCCGGCGCCAGGAACTGCCAACGTCATTGATCTCCTCTGTGCTCATGGACTGATCCACCCTTACCGCCGGCGTTTCCACCAGCCATCTCGTATTTGCGTGCGGACGTGCGTGACTTCTCTTACACACAGGGAGTGTGGGGAGCCGGCATCCGCAATGACCATCCACAGAGTTATTCACAACCCGTGGATAACCAACTACGCGCCAAGCCTAAGGGATGAAAACGCCAGAAGATAGCAAGGAATTCTGCTTGTGGATAAATGTCACACGCAGCCGGTTCCCGGCACCGGTCTGCCCCCTGTTGTCCACCGGTTATCCACGGGATTGTGCACACGCCCTGTGGATGACGGGCGGCGGGGGAACGGGCAAAATCACGCATCCCGGGTGCCGCAGCCGTGTGGGGACGGTTTGACTATGGGGGCCAAAATGACCTAACGTTGTGAAGTCCTTTGTGTCCGCTTTGCGCTCCGGCGTGCGCTCCTCTTTTGGGGGTGGAAAAGCGGGCATCCATATACT
Organism: Specibacter sp. RAF43; assembly: GCF_052114065.1. Classification (NCBI taxonomy): domain Bacteria; kingdom Bacillati; phylum Actinomycetota; class Actinomycetes; order Micrococcales; family Micrococcaceae; genus Specibacter; species Specibacter sp. RAF43. The sequence goes on from NZ_JBFREA010000013.1 coordinate 44,772, forward strand.
TAGCGTCGGCCTGTTCTTCCCCTTCATAGCTTCGGGCAAGGCGCATCTTTGATTGTCTTGGAGTAACTACCGTGAGCAAGCGGACTTTCCAGCCGAACAACCGCCGTCGTGCCAAGAAGCACGGCTTCCGCCTTCGCATGCGCACCCGCGCCGGCCGTGCCATCCTGGCCGCCCGTCGTGGCAAGGGTCGCATCGAACTGTCGGCCTAACCAAACCAACTGCTTGACGATCCGTCGAGCCTTGCAGAAGTAGCAGTTGATCGCAGGGTGCTAGCCACCAAGAACAGAATGCGGACCTCCGCCAACTTCTCACATACTGTACGTTCCGGCGTCCGCAACGGACGCCGGAACTTAGTGTTATATGTGGTGCCCAGTTCCAGCGGCGAACCCAGTCAAATCGGGTTCATCGTTGCGAAGACTGTCGGGAACGCTGTTGCTCGGAACCTCGTTAAGAGGAGACTGAGAGAAATAGCCGCCGAGACGGTTCGCCGTTATCCATATGGACTGAATGTGGTGGTCCGGGCCTTGCCCGCCGCCGCCGGAGCCCAGTGGAGCGAGCTTGTCTGCGACTATCAGCGTGCCTTTTCCAAAGCCGTTCCACCCAGGGTGGACCAGCGGGAGAAGGTGCCCGGCCAGGATACCGCTGCACCACCGGTAGACAAGGCCGAAGTGTCGGAAAGGAGATGATGTCCGTGGCCCAAGCACGCCTCGAGCGTCACACACCGAGCCGCCCGGCCGTCGTCGGGCGCTTCGTCTGGAACCTTCCGCGCAATCTGCTGATTGTCATCTTGACCGTTTACCGGCGCTTCATCTCGCCCATCTATGGGCCGGTGTGCCGGTTTTTTCCATCATGTTCGGCATACGCCTTGGAAGCTGTCACCGTTCACGGGGCAGTTAAGGGCAGTTGGTACGCGGCCGGCCGCGTCATGCGGTGCCATCCGTGGAATTCCGGGGGCATCGATCCGGTGCCGGCGCCGGCGCACATCCACTGGAACGACGGCGCCAAGGTCCCCTACATCGTCCAACTGAATCACCCAGACGTCTTTCTGGCAGCCCAGACGGATACACAAAGCCGCCCGGCGGCTTGAGGAGAATAGAAAAGAAATATGGACTTCTTCGGGACGATTCTGTACCCCTTCGAGTGGCTCGTTTCAATGATCATGGTGCTCTTCCATGATGGGCTGACCTTCATTGGACTGCCGGCCGCGTCCGGGGTGACCTGGACGCTGTCCATCATCGGGCTGGTGCTGGTGATTCGTGCGGCCCTGATCCCGGTCTTCGTCAAGCAGATCAAGGCCCAGCGCGGCATGCAGGCGCTCCAGCCGGACATGAAGAAGTTGCAGGCCAAATACAAGGGCAAGACCGACCAGCTCTCCCGCCAGGCAATGGCGCAGGAACAGATGGCCTTGTACAAGGAACACGGCACCAACCCGTTCTCCGCGTGCCTGCCCATGCTCATTCAGATGCCGTTCTTCTTCTCGCTGTTCCGTGTGCTCTCCGGGGTGGCCAAGGCCAATGCCGAGAGCAAGGGCATTGGCGCCATGAACCACGGCCAGGTGGCCCAGTTTGACCAGGCCACGATCTTTGGCGCCCCACTGTCTGCCGCGTTCCTGCCCCAACTCCAGGGCGGAGATCTTTCGGTGGCCGTGGTGGTGTTGTCGCTGATCATGATCGTGGCGATGATCGCTTCGCAGTTCATCACGCAGAAGCAGATCATGACCAAGAACATGTCCGAAGAGGCCATGCAGGGCCCGTTCATGAAGCAGCAGAAGATGATGCTGTATGTTCTGCCGCTCGTCTTCGGCATCGGCGGCGTGAACTTCCCCATCGGTGTGTTGATCTACTGGACCACCACGAACATCTGGACCATGGCCCAGCAGTTCTTTGTGATTCGCCGCATGCCGACCCCCGGGTCGCCCGCCTACAAGGAGTACCAGAAGCGTCGCGAGGCCAAGGGCCTGCCGTTGCTGGGCGCCTCCAAGAAGAGCCTCGAGCCCGTCATTGAGGAAGTTCCCGCCCCCAAGGGTCAGCGCAACCAGCCACAACGCAAGAACAGGAAGAAGAAATAATGCCTGCTGAAACTGAAATTGACGCCGAAGAAACTCCCTCCTCCACTGAAGGCTCCACCACTGCCAGCCGCCTCGAAGAAGAGGGCGACATTGCCGCGGACTACCTGGAGGAGCTGCTGGACATTGCCGACATCGACGGCGACATCGACATTGAGGTGCGCAACGGGCGTACCTACATCTCCATTGTGGCCGAGGACGAAGCGGATAACCTCAAGGCTTTGGTGGGCCGGGACGGCGAAGTGCTGGACGCCCTTCAGGAACTGACCCGCCTGAGTGTCCTGGCGGCCACGGACAACCGATCCCGCCTGGTTCTGGACATCTCCGGATACCGCGACCGCCGCAACGTCGAACTTGCCGAGGTGGCCAGGGACGCCGCCGAGCTGATCAAGGCCGGCCGCGAATCGGTGGCCTTGGTACCGATGGGCGCCTACGAACGCAAGATTGTCCATGACGCCATTGCTGAACTGGGCCTTGCCTCCGAGTCCGAGGGCGAAGGCACTGAGCGCCACATCGTCGTCACGGCCGCGCACCAGGCATAAAACGCAGTGAAAATAGCCGGTCCCGCTCACCTGCCGATGGTTGGGTGAGCGGGATCGCTTGCGAGGGGACTGAAGTTGTGGTTGATCTAAGCGTTGACGAGGCAAATGCCGCCAAGGCGATCTTTGGGGATCGCCTTGAGCTGGCAAAGCGATATGTCGAGCACCTGGCAACGTCGGGGATTGAACGCGGACTCATAGGTCCGCGCGAGGTCCCACGGCTGTGGGACCGGCATGTTCTGAACTGTGCCGTCATTGCCGAGCTGATTGCCGACGGCGCAAGGGTAGCCGATGTGGGCAGCGGAGCCGGACTGCCGGGCCTGTGCCTGGCCATTGCCCGCCCGGACCTTTACCTGACCTTGATCGAGCCCCTTGAGCGTCGTGTGGTCTGGCTGGAGGAAGTTGTGATGGACCTCGGCCTGGACAATGTGGAGATTGTGCGCGCCCGCGCCGAGGCGGCTATCGGCAAGGTGGAATGTTCGGTTGTCACGGCCCGCGCCGTGTCTGCGCTGGGGACCTTGGCCACGCTGACAATTCCCTTGCTGGGCGGCCGCGGGGAACTGCTGGCCATAAAGGGCCGCAGCGCGCCGGAGGAGATCGCCAAGGCGGCAAAGACGATCAAGAAGCTGGGCGGGATCCAGACCGAAGTCCTGACCGTCGGAGGCGATATTTTGCTCGAACCCACCACCGTGGTCCGGGTGAAGGTGGCCCGGCGCTGATCCACAATCGCGAGGGTTGGAACCGATAGTCTAGAGAGTGGCATTACCGCCAGATGAAAGTGAGCGTGTCATCGTGACCAGTAGCGAAGCGGTTTCGCAACGGATCCCACCCTTCATGTCGTTGGGGTCGGCACGATCGGACGTATGGGCCAACAAGCTTGATAATCAGCCTAAATCGGTTGATTTGGGCGCCACTGTCAGTGTTTCACGTGAAACATCGACAAAAACTCTCTCCGCACTTGACGACGACTTTGATCACGGCAGCCCCATCGCCAGCCAGTTGGCAAGCGAGACCAAGCGGCGGGAGCGGTTGTTGGGACGCAAGCTGCCCCGGCCGCAGAAGACTCGCATCCTAACAGTTGCCAATCAAAAAGGGGGCGTGGGCAAAACGACGACCACCGTCAATGTTGCCGCCGCCCTTGCCTCTGCCGGGCTAAACGTCCTGGTCATAGACATAGACCCGCAGGGAAACGCCTCAACGGCCCTGGGCGTTCCGCACCACGCCGATATCGACAGTATTTATGATGTTTTGATCAATGACTTCGCACTGGCTGACGTTGTTGCGGCGTGCCCGGACATTGACAATCTCTACTGCGCACCCGCAACGATCCACCTGGCCGGAGCGGAAATTGAGCTGGTCTCCCTGGTCGCGCGCGAGCAGCGGCTGCGGCGCGCCATCGAGGAATACACCAAGTATCGCGAGGCGGAGGGAGAGCCTCGGCTCGATTTCATCTTCATCGACTGCCCGCCCAGTCTCGGCTTGTTGACGGTGAACGCCTTTTGTGCCGCCAACGAGGTCATGATTCCCATTCAATGCGAGTACTACGCACTTGAGGGCCTCAGTCAGCTGCTCAAAAACATTGAAATGATACAAAAACACCTCAATTCCGAGCTGGTCGTTTCGACCATCCTGTTGACCATGTACGACGGCAGAACAAATCTGGCCGCGCACGTTGCGGCGGATGTCCGCGAACACTTCCCGAAACAGGTGCTCCAGGCCCTCATCCCGCGGTCGGTACGGATTTCCGAGGCGCCCAGCTACCAGCAAACCGTCATGACATATGATCCTTCATCCACTGGCGCGTTGTCCTACCTTGAGGCGGCGGCCGAACTGGCCGAGCGTTAGACTTCATACCAAGGGACTGCCGTCGGCGCCCACGTTTTCATAATGCAATTCACTTGGCTCCGTCGTATCCGGGGCTCGTTCTATGGAGGACATGTCAATGACCGATAAGCGTAGAGGCCTTGGTCGCGGCTTAGGTGCCTTGATCCCAAGTTCAACATTGGATGACCCCAATTCGTCATCGGCGTTGCCTACCCGACCAGTTGACCTGTTTTTCCCGGAGCCCAAGGGCCGCAAGTCGGGGACTGCTCTTCGGGAGACCAGGAAGCCTGTCGCGTCGGTCGAGCTGGTTGAGGTCCCGGGTGCGCGTTTCATGGAGCTGCCGGTGGGGGAAATCCACCCGAACCGCAAGCAGCCAAGAACGGTCTTTGACGAAGATGACATGGCGGAATTGGTGCACTCCGTCCGCGAAATCGGCGTTTTGCAGCCCATCGTGGTCAGAAAGTCCACGGAAAAGGGGGATCAGCCGTACGAGCTGGTCATGGGTGAGCGCCGATGGAGGGCCTCCCAGGCCGCGGGGCTGGAGACCATTCCCGTCATTGTTCGCGACACCTCCGATGTGAACCTCCTGCGGGACGCCCTCCTGGAGAACCTGCACCGCAGCCAACTAAACCCCTTGGAAGAGGCGGCAGCCTACCAGCAGCTGCTGGAGGACTTTGGCACCACGCATGAGCAGCTGGCTGATCGTATCGGTCGCTCGCGTCCCCAGGTCTCCAATACCCTTCGGCTGCTGAAGCTGCCTCCCGTGGTTCAGCGTCGGGTCGCCGCCGGGGTACTTTCCGCCGGGCATGCTCGCGCCCTGTTGTCGCTGCCCGAGGTCGAGGCCATGGAACGGTTCGCCCAAAAGGTCGTGGCGGAGGGGATGTCCGTACGGGCCACCGAGGAGGCCGTCGCGATGTACCAGGCTCCTGCCGATCCTTCCCGGTCTCGGCTTAGCAAACCGAGCCCGCGCCACGAACGGTTGGACTTCTTGGCAAGTTCGCTGTCTGATCGGCTCGACACGAACGTGAAAATCTCCCTGGGGTCGCGCAAGGGCAAGGTCAGTATTGAGTTTGCGTCCGTCGAGGACCTCAACCGGATCATGGATGTATTGGCACCCGGGTCCAACTAGTTGATCTCCCAGGGCGGGCGGTGTTTCACGTGAAACATCGCCCGCCCTGCTTTTTGGCCTTGTCCTGGATCGATCCTAAGCGCGGAAAGTAGTTCTTGCTCGCCAGGGTTTTCCCGGACTCCGAGCCCCCTGAGGCGGACTTCCGGGCAGGGTCACCGCGGAGGCACCGCGGACGCCCTACAACGATGTTTCACGTGAAACCGACGCGAGCGGCAGAAGGGTGTTCCTGCCTCGGCCGCCGCGGCGACTCACCCCGCCGTCGCAGGGTGTCTCGAAGGGTTCTCGCCGGCCATTGGGGATGTCGCATTGCGGGGCGAGAGCGGTTCTGCAAAGTCTGTCTAGTCCGCCCGAGGGCCCGGGCCTCTGCCAAGGCTCCGCTGCACAGAATGGAAATCACCAAGGTGTCGGCCGGCAATGCCTGTACCTGGCCATATGGGTGGTGACACTGGTTCGAATGTCCGCCACCCCAATGCACGATCGACTGTTCATCGACGTGAATGGCTCGTCGACCGGATACGGTCCGGCCGGCCTGGTTCGCACGTGGCCAAGGAACTCGGAGTCTCACGCCGATGCGCCTACCGCTGGCTCCGCTGCGATTGCAGCGACGGGCTGCGGCCTTCTTCGCCAGCGACCGCATTGCCGCATCGAGTGCATCCTGAAGAGCAACGCCGTCACGGGCCAGCGGTCGCCAGCCTTCAAACACGCCGTCGCTGACATCGGGGCCGGATAACAATTCATCAACGCCAATGCCCCTGGACCGATGGCAAAGTCTAACCATTCAACACCGTGATCGGAACGACTCCCATCAACCAAGTACCGCAGACCTAGTGGCCGAGGGCAGCAGGGAGATGGCCCGCCGCACGCGGGCCGTGAAACAGACCCCTCCCCGCGAAGCAGCTGATGGGCAGCATACGGTTTCGCGGGGAAGGGTCTGTTGATAGACCGGGCCCGATCGATTTGCCCCGTCTCGGCCCAGTTGCAGCAGTCGGCTCCGCCAACCTGTTTGGAGTCAGCCTGAGCCGGGCAAGGGCGCTGCGGCGTCGGCCTCGGGGGAGTGTGACGGCCCATGTGGGGCCGCGTGAGTATTCGGCGATTTGGGGACCACCCATTATTGCCGTTGGGGCCACTGATATTGCCGTTGGGGGCCGGTGCTGTCCGGGGTGGGAACCACCGGCCTCCAACGGGTCTAGTCATTCGTGATCGGCGCCGATCTTCTCACGAATGTTGTCGCTTCCGGTCTCGATCCAAATGGTGTTGTGGATGATCCGGTCCATGATCGCGTCGGCATGAACGCCGGAGCCGAGCCGCTGGTGCCAGTCCTTCTGCTGATATTGCGTGCAGAACACCGTTGACGCCGAGCCATAGCGGCGTTCCATGAGTTCCAGGAGCATGCGCAGGAAGTCGCCGCTGGGGCGGTCCAGGAGCCACTCATCGATCACCAGCAGGGTAAATGATCCATATTTCTTCAGGAACTTGGAGGCGCCCATGGGTTTGTCCTGGGCCTGGACCCATTCCTCCTCGAGGTCGGGCATGCGCACGTAGTGGGTGCGGATCCGGTTGCGGCAGGCCTGTCTCGCCAGGGCGCAGCCCAGATACGATTTTCCGGAACCGGTGAATCCCTGGAAGACCACGTTCTGGTTTTGGGCTATGAACCCGCAGCTGCCAATGGCGGTGAGTGTGTTGAGGTTCAGCCCGCGTTCCTCGACCAGGTCCACTTGGCGCAGGTCGGCGTTGGGGTAGCGCAGCTTCGCGCGACTGATCAGGCCGTCGACCTTTGAGGTGGTGAACGTCGAATTCGCTTCGTCAACGATCAGGCGCACCCGTTCGTCGAAGCTCAGCGCCATGCTCAGGGTTTCGTCCTGGGCCTCGCTTGACTGGAGCATTTCGGTGGCGTTCATTTCACGCATTTTTCGCTTGGTCTCGATATCCAGTGAGCTCATCGGGTGCCTCCTGCGTAATAGTCGCTGCCGCGCACGTAGCCGCCTTCGTGGTGGAATAGCTCCGGCGGTGGCTGAAGGTTCCTGTCTTGGCCGGTTTCCAGCAGGGGACGGAGGTGGGCGTAGCGCGGAGACCTGATCTGGCTCTGCGGTGCGATACGGCAGACCGCTTCCAGTCGGGCCGGGCCGTAGCGCCGACTCAGGCGCAGCACCGCCAGCGCGGCATTGAAGCCCTGCTCCTTGACCTGGACGGATTCAAAGATCCGTTCCACGACATTCAGCGTGCACGGCCCGGTGCGCGTGGCCCATTCCTTGACGCGCTGGGTGTCCCAGTGCTGCCACTGGCGGTCCGGCGGAATATCGGCATCGTTGGTCTGGTACTGGTTCAGCGCCCCGGCCGGGGAGCGTTTGGGTCCCAGGAGGGGCAGAGGGTGCAGCGCACGGATCGAGGTGAAACGCAGCTCGACTTCGTAGCTTCATTGGAAGGGAAGAATAGCCGCCACTACGTGCACGGGCCGTCATCGCGGGTGACGCAGGCAGAGATCCAAACCGTAATCGGCGTTGGCTTTTCGGCGAGAGTCGTGGCTCCACGGGCAAGACGGCGCCGACGTGGACCGACCATATGGAACTGACGGTGAAGGCAGCATCCATCGTCGAGGGGCTTTGCAGCTTCACGCCCAGCGGGGGGGACATCCCGGCTTCCACATAATTGCGCGTGGAGTCACTAGACCTGTGCCGAGTTCGGAGCTATGACGGGTTCCCCCAGCGGGTTGGAGGCAGCAGGAGGAGAGGTGAGTAGCAGCCCGCACGGCATCCCGCTGCACTGTTTCACGTGAAACATGGTCCTGAACGATCTGGTCCCCGTTGATTTCGTCTGCCGGGGATCGGCCCGAGATGTCCAGCCCGGGACGATTGTCCAATTGTCGGGGGGAGATGCCGCTCCCGGGGGAGGGCAGATATGCGGGTGGCTGCCGCGGATCTTGTCCCGGCGTCGAAGGCGGACGGGGCGGAGTCCAGGGCTGCGGGCTCTGGGCTTGCCCTGGTCGGCGTCGACCGCGCCGCCGTGGACGTGGCGCAGTAGGGCCGCTTGCGGTCTTCCAAGGCCGGACAGCGATGTAGGCGAGCCACGTTGCGTCAACCCGCCCTCAGCGGCCAGGCAACAGTCGACGGGCTCTGTGAGCCGTATCCGTGCTGCACACCCGCCAAGAGTTCCATCCAGCGGTGGCTAAGTATCCGACCCCATTGGATAGCCTTAAACCATCGCAGCCAGTACGTCTCATTCCTTCGGGGACGCGTGGCGAACGTTCGGGAGCCATGACGCCTGTTGTTGACGTCGTCATAGGGGAGAGAAAGGGTTCCCATAAAACGACGCGGGTGAGCCAGCGAAAGGAACGATAAGACGCGCGGAATGCAGGTCGATGGTCCGAGTCAGCAGTTTTCCGGTATGGCGGCCAGCCTGCCCCGGGCGCGTGATGCGAGTCTTCCGGAACAAGGCCCATGAACCCGGTCAGGGGCCGAACCTTCGCGTCCCGGGAATTCAGGGCGCGGAGTGCGTCGGTGATCCTTTGCCCGCCTTTCACCGGCGAATCGGTGGCCAGCGGTGGTGATGGGCCGGTTTTCTGGCGAAGAAGATCGAGGCCCACTTAGGGATATTGTTGGACTCATTCAAGTCCCGCACCTGGGCCCGCAGCTGCTTGTTTCGCACCAGCTCATCCCTACTCGGGCCGGACTTTTCCCCGGCATCAATCCGGGCCTACTTGGCCATTAGGTTGGAGACACCGGGTTGATGGGTGGTGTTCCGGTGCCGGTGTGGATGCGTGCAGTGTTGCAGTAGTGGAGCCAGGGTGCAAGGGCTGCGGCTCTTTCGGAGTTGCTGGTGAATATGTGGCGATAGGCCCATCCTGTTTGGAGGATCCGGTTGAGGCGTTCGACTGTGCCGTTGGTCCAGGGCCATGGGGTTTGATGAAGCGTTGTTCGGCGCCGATGTCAACGCAGGACTCCGGCGGCGGTAGTGTCCTTCTCGTCGGGGTGGATTTCGGCGTAGGCCAGGCGGATGTGCTGTTCAATGACGGCAAGGACGTAGTTGTGGCCGATGGGATCCATGCCGGCCCGCACCGGGGTTTCAGACCGCACTGCAGCATTTACTCTTCGAGCTGTGCCGAGGTCTTGGACGGGGCGTGAAGCGGTCCGCCTGAGCGGGCACGCGGGCCGTGGAAGACCCTGCTAGCATGGCCGCAATTGAAGTATCGAGAGGACTGACTTGCCATGAGTGAGAAGAAGCGATTGAGGAGCGTTAGCTGGGCTGTCTTTGGTTGGCTTGTCGTTGTAGCCGTAGTGGTGGTCTTTTCAGTGCTGGTTGACTAGGTGTATTGACCCCGGACGTTGGTGACATGCGGCGTGGCCGGGGGAGCTGAAGAAGACCTCCGGGTGAGCAAAGCCGCAGGGAACCGCAACAAGACCCGGACCCTCACCAACCGTCGGCCCGGCTACGGGTACCTGCACAACGCGGTCGATGACTTCTCCCGGCTGGCCGAGACCGCTCCCATGCCTTCGCCGACGCCCTGGGCCCGGACATCACACACAAACGCACCGGCCCCTACCTGCCCCAGGCCAAGGGCAAGGTCGAACGATTCAACCGCACCATGCTGGAGGAAGGGCCTACGCAAAACTGTACCGCTCAGAGGCCGAGAGAATCGCGCCATTCCCGGCCTGGTCACACTATTACAACCACCAGCGAGGCCACACCTGACTCAAGGGTCTGGCACCAGCTGACCGGGTACGCAACCTCCGTGGGCAATATACCTGCCGCCGCGCCGGCGCAGCTATTCGGCACCAGCCACGAGCTTCGGTGCCAGCACCTTGCAGGCGGCGGAGACGGACGACGGGCCCTCGGACAACACGTCCGTGGTCAGGGGGTTGTGACTAAAACTCAACCTGCTCTGAAGATCCGGCATCGCGTCGCGACGTGGCCCGAGGATGCCCCTCGCGGGGCTGTCAGCGCGTTCTGCAAAGAACACCATGTCTCCCGGGCCTGGTTCTACCAGGTCCGGGCGGCGGCGAGGAAGGTGGGGCCGCCGGCTTCGATTCGGGCCCGTTGTCGGTGATCGCCAAGCTCGCCGGCAGGGTTTTGAGCCCCCGTGTCGGGCAACGGTGGCACGGACCTTCTCCCGGGCCCCAGGGACGAAGGTGGCGAACTTCCAACTCATCGATGACCCTTCCCGCCTCCCTCGCCCCCCGCCCGAAACCGAGACCAGCGAGCAAGAAACCAACAACTGTCGAAGTAGTACTGAGGCAGGACAGGTCCGTCCATCGATATGAACCAGGGCCCAGATCCATGGCCGCCTCGATTTCGACACCGGTCAGCTCCACCGCAATTTGTCCGTGCGGGTGCACCTGTGGGAGACCGTTCTACCGCCGCGTCCTCTTCCGTGACAGGCCGCCGCGTGACCGGCACGTTTTGCCATCACGGAGGTGTGTCAGTCTGTGGACCTCCAATGCGATGCATGTTTCACGTGAAACACGTTTCTGGCCCGTCAAAGAGCCCCCGTGGCCCATTCCGGCAATCCGATTCTTGACGCTTAGAATCAATCTGGGAGAAGTGCTTAAACGCGTATGGACCGGAAAAATCCGGTCCATACGGGCAAAGTGGGGAAGGTGCCTACTTCAGGAAATCGGCAAATTCCTTTTCGAAGTACTGCTTGGGCCGAGCACCGATGACGGTGCTCTTCACCTCGCCGCCGTGGAAGAGATAGACGGCAGGGATGGAGGTGATGCCGTACTTGGCGGAAATGGCCGGGTTGGCGTCAACGTCGACCTTGATGACCTCCACCTTGTCCGCGTAGTCGACGGAGATTTCATCCAGGATGGGGCCCAGCTTGCGGCAGGGGCCGCACCATTCCGCCCAGAAATCTACAATGACGGGCTTTTCGGCCTTGAGGACGTCGTCGTTGAAGGTGGCGTCCGTGGCGCTTTTGGCATTGCTCATGGCACTCTCTTTCTTTCACCCGGTGCCGGCAAAGGCACCACTTGTCTTTGTTAGGAATTCTGCTCGGCGAGGTAGTGCTCCACATCCAGCGCGGCAACACACCCCGACCCGGAGGCGGTGACGGCCTGGCGGTACGTGGGGTCCACGACGTCGCCGGCGGCAAAAACGCCAGCAATGGAGGTTTTGGACGAGCGGCCCGAGACCGCGATCGTTCCCGCGCCCGTCAATTCCAGCTGGTCCTTGACGAGGTCCACCCGGGGATCGTTGCCTATGGCAACGAATACGCCGGTGACGGGAAGGTCACTCTTCTCGCCTGTGACGAGGTTGTTCAGGCGCACATTGGTCACCTTGGCCTCGCCATCGATGCCGACCACCTCGCTGTTCCACACAAACTTGATCTTCGGGTGGTTCAGCGCCCGGTCCTGCATGATCTTTGAGGCGCGCAGGGTGTCGCGGCGATGCACGACCGTCACCGTCTCGGCAAACTTCGTCAGGAAGATGGCCTCTTCCATGGCCGAGTCACCACCACCAATGACCGCGATGTCCTGGCCCTTGAAGAAGAAGCCGTCGCACGTGGCGCACGAGCTCACGCCGTGGCCCACCAGCCGCTTCTCGCCGTCAACGCCCAACTCCCGGTAGGCGGAGCCGGTGGAAATGATGACGGTCCGGGCCTTGAACTCCTGGCCGTCGGCCAGGGTCACGGTCTTGACCGCACCCGAGAGCGAAACCGAAGCAACGTCGTCGTACATCACCTCGGTGCCGAAGCGTTCGGCCTGCTTGCCGAAGTTCTCCATCAGGTCCGGGCCCATGATGCCGTCCGGGAAGCCCGGGAAGTTCTCCACGTCGGTGGTGTTCATCAGCTCCCCGCCGGCGGTGACGGAGCCGGCGATCATGAGCGGCTTGAGATCGGCGCGGGCCGTGTAGATGGCGGCCGTGTACCCGGCGGGGCCGGATCCGACGATGATGACGTCACGAACGTCTCCGGCGGTGGGTGCTTGCGTGCTCACGTGTCGGTGAACCTCTTCCTTCATAGCTTGGGCCGCGCTAGGGATGCGGCACCAACGGGCTTTCGTCCTGCACAACTGGATTCTGGCGCAAGTTATTCCGTCCGGGGCGGACCGGGCGGCTACTTGATGCTGATCTCGGCGATCTTTAGTCCGTAGGGGTACGTCCTGAACGGCTGCAGCTTGGGCAGTTGGGTGAAGTTGATAATCACATACTTGGCCTTGACCCCCGGCGCCGCCTTCAGGGTGAAGTCCGGGGCGCTGAAGGAGCCGCTGCCGATCTTTGCCGCGCCGTCCAGAACGGGCCGGCTGTTGGTCAGGATATTAAATTGCCCGCCGGAGCCGGCAATTTGGTTGATCGTGACGGAGCTGATGGTGGATTCCTCCTTGAGCGCCACCACCAGGTTAATGCTGTCCGTCATGCCGGCGAAGGAATCATTGGAGAATTCCAGGGTGGGCCAGTAGGTGCCCTTGTTGTTGTCGATGGCATCCTTCAGGCGCGGAAAATACTGTTGCCCAAGGGACGGATCATCCGGTGTGTACTGCGTCAGGCCCGCGATGCCCGGTGCCACGGCGGGCGGCGCCGCGGGCGTGGAGGCACTCTGTTGGGCGCCCGTGGTGGACGGTGTCTGTTGGGACGTGGACTTGTCCGAATTGGCGGTGTTGCTGCCATTGAACAGGGTGCTGATGTGGGTGACGGCAAAGAACAACGCCGCCACGACCAGCACGGCGACAATGGCGCCGGTCAGCCATCGGCCGCCGGAGCGGGGCGCGTTGATGTCGTCGTCCTCGTCGAGGTCTTCAAAGTTGTCGCTCGCGGCCCGGACGTCGGCCGGGAAGGTGCCGGCCTTATGGGTCGGCTGGCCGTCACCGGCCTCAAAGTCGTTCTCGTTCCACAGCGTCACCTTGGGCGGGACCGTGGCGGCGGCCGCCGTGGGAGGCACGACGCCGGCACGGGCCTGCGGGACGGCCGGGGCCGGGGTGGTGGCCGGGTTGGCCGCGGCCTTGCCGGTTGTTGGCGTGCGTGCCGCGGGCGCCGTTGCCGGTCGGGTTGCGGACGGAGCTGCCGGGGGCCGCCGGCCAACCGCCGGCGGCGCGGGGTGGCCCGGGGTAAGGGGGGAATCATCCTCGTACACGTAGGGGCCGTTGTTGGGTGCCGCATCTCGGGCGGATCCGAAGATTTCGGTGCCCAGGGTGTCGGTGAAGAACGGCTCCTGGTAGACGTCCTGCTCTCCGGTACCGTACGGGTCTTCCGCCACCTCCGTGGGGACCACCAGGTCCAGCAGGTCGGCGGGGGTGGTCCGGGAGGCGATCAGGTAGGTCGAGTCGTCCTGGGTGCCCATGTCCAGGATGGAGACATTGGAGACGCGTTCGCCCGTGGCCACTTCGCGGGCGCTTTGGGTGAGATTGGACGAGTTGTCCACTGCCGAAACCAGGATGCTGACGGGCCGGTTCAGGACCTGGTCCAGGCCGTCCAGGATGACGTCGTTCTCGGCGGAGGCCAGGATGCGGCCGGTCACTTTGTAGCGGCCGCCCAGGATGGAGCCCACATCAATGGGTTGTGGCACCGAATCCTCCTCATGCAAACGGGTGGCGTGAACTTGCCCGGGCGTAGACCGCCCTATTTTCACTGATTCTATAGGACTGCCCGGCAATGTCCGGGGATATGGGCCGGCGCCCGGCCCCGCTCGTTCCGGCAGGGGACGCCCTAGCGCCGTCCGGACGGGCGCAGCCTGGAGGTCAGCGGGGTGAGGACGGCATCAAGTTCGCCCACCCGCAACACCTTGAGCATCAGGACGTAGGCTCCCGCCATGACCAGCCCCACCACGGCCAGGGTGATCACCGCGGCGCTGATGGAGTGCCACATGAAACCGTCCGGACGGGAGCCGCCAAAGAGGTGCAGCACCACTTCCCCCGCCGCCCCCGCCACCAGGGCGGCGGCCAGGAAGCGCATGTGGGCCCGCAGGATCAGGCCGCCACCGTAGTCGCCCAGCCGGGCCCGCAGGAACTGGTGGCTCACCAGCGGCCCCAGGACGTTGCTGATGGTGTAGCTGCACGCCAGCCCGTAGATGATCAGCGGCGCGGGCAGCGCGGCGGCGGCCAGGGCGGTGCCCAGCCCGATCGCGACCATGATGCATTGGATGATGAACGGCGTCTTGGCGTTTTCCTGGGCATAAAAAACGCGGTTCAAGATGAAATTGATGCTGTAGAACGGGGCGCCGATGGCCAGGATGGCCAGGGTGATGGCCACCTGCCGTCCGGCGAACTCCTTGTTGCCGCTAAAGAGCATCCCCAGCGGGCCGGACAACACGATCAAGGCGACACTGGCGAAAACCGTGGCCACGCCGGTGGTGCGCAGGGCGTTGGAGAGTGAGCCGCGCAGCCCGGAGGAGTCGTGCCGGGCGGCGGCGCGGGCCATGGCCGTGAACATGACCGTGGCGATGGACAACGCGATGATCGAATGCGGCATGATGTACAGCTCGGTGGCCCGGTTCAGCGCATAGAGTCCGGGAATGGCGGAATCGGCGCTGCTGTCCGACTTGCTGCCGGTGGGRATGGTGGCGATCATCAGGATCACGATGAAGCTGAGGTTGCCGATGACCATGGTGGCCATGGTCCACCCCGCAATCCTGGCGGTGGCCCCGAGCCCGGTGCCACGCCACCCGAACCTGGGCCGCAGGTTCAGGCCCAGCCGCTTGACGGGCACCAACAGGACCACCGATTGGACCACGATGCCCAAGGTGGCGCTGCCGGCCAGCATCCAGCTTTGCCCCGTCGTCCAGTTGTCCACCGTGTGCGCGGTGGTGGAGGTGCGTCCGGCCACCGTGATGAAAACCAGGAGCCCGCCGATGGCCACCACGTTGTTGACCACCGGCGCCCAGGCATAGGCCTTGAACGCATTGTGGGCGTTGAGCACCTGGCCGAGGAGCGAATATAGGCCGTAGAAAAAGATTTGCGGGAGCAGGAACATCCCAAAGGTGATGGCCAGCTGCAGCTGCTGGCCGGTAAATGCCGTGGACACCGTCATGATGGGCACCACCAGGACCAATACCAGCGCCGTCAGCCCGAGGAGGCCCGTAATTCCCATGGTCAGCAGGGAGGAGACAAAGTCCGTGCCCTTGTCCGGCTGCTTGCTGGCCTTGACGATCTGTGGAATGAGCACGGCATTGAACACGCCGCCGGCCACCAGCAGGAAGATCAGGTTGGGCAGGTTGTTGGCGCCCTCAAAGATGTCCGCCACGGCGGTGCCGGCCACGGCGATGCCGAGCAGGATCCCCTTGATGAAGCCCAGAATCCGCGATGCCAGGGTGCCCACGGCCATGGCGGCGCTGGATCGGGCGGCCTGGTCCGTGGCCGGCGGCCGGCCGGGCGGCCGGGAGGGTTTCGCGGGGATATTCACCGGTTGTACGTAAGACATCGACCCCATCATCTCATTGGGACCCGGATGGCAGCTGAAAGTCGGGCGGCGCCGAAGGCGTCCCGCCGTGAGTCCCTAGAAGAATTCCGGCAACAGGTCCCGGGCCAAATCGGTGATGCGGCGTTCGTTGGGGAAGGACAGCTTCCGGCCCAGCTCGGCCAGCGGCACCCAGGCGACGTCGACGGCCTCATGGTCGGGATCGTTTTCAATGGTGAGAAAGCCGCCCGTGGCGCGCAGCAGGAAGTGGTGCACCGTCTTGTGGACGCGGTGTCCGCTGACGGTAAACCAGTAGTCGATGCTGCCCAGCGGCGCCAGGACGTCCCCGGCGATGCCGGTTTCCTCCTCGATCTCGCGCACGGCGGCCTCGGCATACGTCTCCCCACCCTCGGGATGGCCTTTTGGCAGGCACCATTCAAGCCGGCCGCCACGGTTGATGCGGGCAATGATCGCAACCCGCAACTCGCCGTCGTGCCGTTCCACCACCACCCCGCCGGCGGAAATCTCCTCCACCGTGGGCAGCTGGCCCTGCGGATTTGGGACCGGCGCGACGAGGTTGCCCATTGCCGAAGGCAACGGTGTCCTCTTGGGTGCGCGCGGTACGGGGTGGGCCATGCAGTCCACTCTAGCTATCTTTGTGCCGGGATCATGACAGGGTGTGCCCGCCGTTTTGCCTGATGTCTCCCGGCGGGCGCGGCGGTGCCGGGCAAAAGTCTGGCATTCTTAAGGGACTATGGAATTGGTGCCAGATACCTCGCATTTAGACCCCGTTGTCCTTGAGCTTGGACAGCTCTTCGCCGACGCCGGCTACGAACTTTCCCTGGTCGGCGGCCCGGTGCGTGACCTCTTCCTGGGCCGGAGCTCCCCGGACCTGGACTTCACCACCAACGCCACGCCGGAGCAAATCCTCGCCGTGGCCAGGAAGTGGGCGGACTCGCACTGGGAGATGGGCCGCGCGTTCGGCACCATCGGCTTTCGCAAGCGCAATCGGAACAAGGACGTGTTGCTCATTGAGGTGACCACCTACCGGGCCGAGGCCTACGATTCCGACTCGCGCAAGCCCGCCGTCGCCTTTGGGGCGTCTCTGGAGGATGACCTGGCGCGTCGCGACTTCAGCGTCAACGCCATGGCGCTGCGCCTGCCGGACCTGGTCCTGGTTGACCCGTACGGCGGCGCCGTCGACCTGGCCGCAGGGCTCCTGCGCACGCCCGGGACGCCACAGTCCTCCTTCTCCGACGACCCCCTGCGCATGATGCGCGCCGCCCGCTTTGCCGCCCAGCTGGGCTTTGCGGTGCACCCCGACGTCCGTGCCGCCATGACGGACATGGCCGCCCGGATCGGCATCATCTCCGCCGAACGGGTTCGGGACGAACTGGTCAAGCTGGTGTGCGGCGCCAACCCGCGCGCCGGCATTGACCTGCTGGTCGAGACGGGGCTGGCGGAGCTGGTGCTCCCGGAGATCCCGGCCCTCAAGCTGGAGACCGACGAGCACCACCGCCACAAGGACGTCTACCAGCACTCGGTGCAGGTCCTGGAGCAGGCGGCGGCCCTGGAGACCGGACCCGGGGGGCCCGTGCCCGGCCCGGACTTTGTGTTGCGGTTTGCGGCGTTGATGCACGACGTCGGCAAGCCCAGGACCCGCCGTTTTGAACCGGGAGGGGCGGTGAGCTTCCGCCACCATGACCTGTTGGGGGCGAAGTTGACGGCCAAGCGCATGAAGGCGCTGCGTTTTGACAACGACTCCATCAAGGCCGTCTCCCGGCTGGTGGAGCTGCACATGCGTTTCTACGGGTATGGGGAAGCCGGCTGGACGGATTCGGCCGTGCGCCGGTACGTGACGGACGCCGGCCCCCTGCTCGAGCGCCTGCACCGGCTCACCCGCTCCGACGTGACCACCCGCAACCAGCGCAAGGCGGAGCGGCTGTCCTTCGCCTACGACGACCTGGAGCAGCGCATCGCCGTGCTGGCCGAACGGGAGGAATTGGACGCCATCCGCCCCGACCTGGACGGAGGGGCGATCATGGCACTGCTGAACCTCAAGCCGGGGCCGGTGGTGGGCCGGGCCTACAAGTTCCTGCTGGAGATGCGAATGGAAAACGGCCCCCTGGGCGCGGACGCGGCCGCGTCCGCGCTGAGGGCGTGGTGGGCCGGCCAGCCGGAGGCCCGGGTCCCCGACGCGGCCGTCCAGCCGGACGCCATGGTTCCGCGCAGCGCCGCCGACCAACCCGGCCACAACTGACGAACAGGACCCCGCATGAGCAACGCATCCGCAGGCTCGACCCCCCTGAGCCTCATCCCCGTTCCCGGCGGCCCCAAGCTGTGGCTGCTGCGCCACGGCGAGACCGAGTGGTCCCTCAGCGGCCAATACACCGGCCTGACGGACCTGGCCCTGACCGGGGTGGGTGAGGATCAGGCCCGGTCCGCCCGGGCGGCCCTCTCCGACACGGCCTTTGACCTGGTGCTCACCTCGCCCCTGCGACGGGCCCGCCGCACGGCGGAACTGGCCGGTTTCCCCGACGCCGAGGTGGAGCCCAACGCCGTCGAATGGGACTACGGCGACTACGAAGGCATCAATAGCGCCGTGGTGCGGGCGGAAAACCCCGGCTACCTGATTTGGGACAGCGGCGTCCCCAACGGCGAGGCGATCGCGCAGGTGTCGGCCCGCGCCGATGCCATCGTCGACCGGGTGCGCGCGCCCCTGCCCGACGGCAGCAGGGCGGCCAACGTGCTGTTGGTGGCGCACGGGCACTTCCTGCGCATCCTCACGGCGCGCTGGCTGGGCCTGGAGGCCGGCCAGGGCCGCCACTTTGTGCTCGGCACCGCCAAGGTCTGCACGCTGGGCTGGGACAAGTTGACCCCGGCCGTTGAGCAGTGGGGCCTCTGATTCGCCCCGCCGTCCTATACTCGGGGTTCTCCCGGCTACTGGCCGTTTTGGCCTGGCTGTTTTGTGCGTTCTTCGCCGTAAACCTGCTGCTGACCGGCACCTGGGAATCGATTCGGCACTTCCTGCCGTGGCTGATGCTCGTGGCCTGGGCGCTGTACGTGCTGCTGTGGCGCCCCTGCCTGGTGGTTCGCGCCGACGGCCTGGAAGTCATCAACCTGCTGCGCGAGCACCGGGTCCCGTTTGCGGCGCTTACCGCCGTTCAGGTACACCAGGGCGTCACCCTGGTGACCACGGCCGGCCGTCTAGCCAGCTGGGGTGCCCCGGGCGCCGGCAGGCCGGCCCCGATGGGTTCGGGAAAGGGAGGCCCGTCCGGGCCGCGTGGCCGGGCGCGCCCACTGTCCCAGGCCCGCATCCAGTCCGCCTGGGACGCCTGGGAGGCACATCGGGACGAGGCGAGTGCCGACGTCGTCCCCTCCACCCCGCCCGACCCCCGGCAGGCGGTGACCAGCCGCTGGAACAGGCCGGCCGTCGTCGTCACCCTGGCCCTGGCGGCCCTGGTCGCGGCATCCGTCCTCCGCTAAGAAACAGGGCGGCGCGACGCACAAAATGATCCGGCCCCCGCTCGGACTGAGCAGGGGCCGGATCTTATGCGGTGGGGTGTTGCGGGGCTAGGACTTCCAGCCGACCGCAGTCCAGTCGAGCGACTGGAACTGGGCCGCACCGTAGTTGACCAGGCCCTTCTTCACGCCGTAGGTGATGGGCCGCGGGGTCAGCGGGATGACGGGGACGTAGGCGAAGATCGCCTTGTCGATCTCGTTGGCCAGCACCAGGCGCTTGGCCGGGTCGAGCTCGGCATTGGCCTTGGCCCACAAATCGCCCAGCTTCGGGTCCGTCAGACCGGTGAAGTTCTGGCCGGCATCAACGGGGTAGAAGATGGACTCCGCGGAGGAGATCGGGAATGCGGTGCCCTGCCAGGCGAAGCTGACTATCTCGAAGTTGGACTTGAGGACATAGTCGGAGAAGAACGTGTCGGCCGGGACAGTATTGTTCTTGAGCGTGATGCCTGCGGCCTTCAGGTTGGACTGGACCTGCTTGAAGGACTGCTCCGACACCGGGTTGTTGGCGTCCAGCGTGTAGGTCAGCTCCAGCTTCTTGCCGTCCTTGGCATACATGCCGTCGGTGCCCTTCGCGTAGCCCGCCTCTTCGAGCAGGGCGCCGGACTTTGCGACGTCAAAGCCGATGGCCGCCGTGCCGTGGTCTTCGTAACCCTTCTGGCCCGGCATGAAGATGTAGCTGTTCATGTTCGTCACCGGCGCCCCGATCGGGCTCAGGCGGCTGGCCGACATGGTGTCCCGGTCAATGGCGCGGGCAACGGCCTGGCGGACCTTTACGTCGGCCAGCGGACCCTTGGACCCGTTCAGCGTCAGGTGGCTCCAGGTCACACCACCGGACTGCTGGATGGCGCCGTCCGTGCGCTTCTTGGCGGTGTCGTAGTTGTTCTTGTCGGTGCCGATGACCAGGGCATCAATTTCCTTGTTGGCGTAGGCCTGGGCGATGCCGTCGCGCGAAACGACCTTCATCAGGACCTTCTCCAGCTTGGGCTTCTGGCCCCACCACTTCGGGTTGGGTGTCAGCGTGACGATCTTGGCGTTGGCGTCCACATTGGAGACGATGTAGGGTCCGTTGGACGGGATCGGCTTGGACTTGTACCCCTCGTTGAACGCCTTCGGATCGGAGGCGATGGCGGCCGGGATGATGCTGCCCTGGCCGCCCAGGATGGACGCCCAGTCGGCGTTCTTGTTCTTGAAGGTGATCTTGAAATTTTGGTCGGTGTCTTCGCGGGTCACTGACGCGATGTCCTTGTACACGTTGTCGGCGGCGATCTGGTACGCCTTGTTGGAGCCGTTGTTCGCCTTGATGGTGGCGTCGAAGTCCTTGTAGGTCATGGGGCTTCCGTCTTGCCACACGGCCTTGGGGTTGAGCTTGATCTCAACCACCTGGGGATCCTCACTGGCCAGCTTGACCTCGGTGGCGTAGTCCGGATTGACCGTCCAGGTACCGTCGGCGCTGATCTTGACGGGGCCGCCGGAGGTGGGATCGATGATGGAGACGCCGGCCGCGTTGGCACCGTCCACCTGTAGCGCGTTCCAGTTGTCCGGGAGCTGGTCCACGGCCAGGGTCAGCTGGCCACCGTCCTTGACGCTGGCGTAGTCTGCCGACTCCCACGCGGTGGTGGGCAGGGTGGCCGATTGCGTGGCACCCTTGCTGCTGTCAACAGTGGGTGTCTTGCCTCCGCCGCCGCCGGCGCTACAGCCGGTGACGGTGAGGGCCAGAGTCAGGACTCCGACCCCCACAACCTTCTTAATGTGTTTCATTGCTTCCTCCCTTGGGTGACCCGTGACGATGAAAGTATCAGAATTCCTCGCCGGACCGTGGTTGATGCGGTGATTTTGTTTGACTGCGGACGGTTTAAGACATGAGATCAACGTGTTCGGCATGGTGGCAGGCGACCGAGCTGGCGTTGACCGGGCGGCGGACGGGATCATCGGTGCGGCAACGCTCCTGGGCGGGCCCATCCATGAGCTGGTAGAGCGGACACCGGGTGCGGAAGTTGCAGCCGGTGATGTCTTCGGTGGGACTGGGCAGATCACCCTCCAGGATGATGCGGCGGCGGTTGCGTTCCACCGTCGGGTCCGGGACCGGGACGGCCGACAGCAGGGCCCGCGTGTAGGGGTGCGCCGGGTTGTCGAAGATGGACTCCGAGGGCCCGCTCTCAACGATCCGGCCCAGGTACATGACGGCGACCGTGTCCGCGATCTGCCGGACCACGGCGAGGTCGTGCGCCACGAACAGGTACGACAGGCCCAGCCTCTCCTGCAGGTCCTCCAGCAGGTTGATGACGCCGGCCTGGATCGAGACGTCCAGCGCGGACACGGGCTCATCCAGCACCACGATCTTCGGGTCGGTGACCAGGGCCCGGGCAATGCCGATGCGCTGGCGCTGCCCACCGGAGAATTCGTGCGGGTACCGTGCAGCCATGGAAGCATCGAGCCCCACCAGCTCCAGCACCTCGCGAACCTTTTGCAGCCGGGCCTTCGCCGGGACGCCGTGGACGGTCAGCGGCTCGGCGACGATGTCCTGGACGGGCAGCCGGGGGTCCAGGGACGCCATGGGGTCCTGAAACACCACTTGGATGTCCCGGCGCAGGGCCCGGCGCTCGGTCCGGGTCATGGCGGCCACGTCCCGGCCGTTGACCGTGATCCGGCCGGCCTGGGGCCTGGCCAGTTCCAGGATCTCCATGATGGTGGTGGACTTCCCACAGCCGGATTCGCCCACCAGGCCTAGTGTTTGGCCGGACCTGATGTCGAAGCTGACGCCGTCCACGGCGCGCACGGTGCCGACGGATTGCTTGAACACCGCCCCTTTGGTCAGCGGAAAGTGCCGTACCAGTCCCTCCACGGCCAGCACGCTGGCCGGGACGATCCGGGCGCGCTCGGCGGCCGCCACCGGCGCCGGAACGGGGTACAGTTCACCGCGCTTGAGGGCGCCGGAAACTATTTCATCCACCCGCAGGCACGCCGCGGAGTTCAACGGGTCCTTGCCGAGCGCCGTCAACGGCGGCTCAATCGTGCGGCAGGCGTCGACGGCGATGGGGCAGCGCGGGGCAAACGGGCAGCCGGGGGACAGGTTGCTCAACAGCGGCGGGCGCCCCTCCAGCGGTACCAGCCGGGTGTGCCCGGCGGTGGCCAGGTTGGGCATGGAGCGCAGCAGGCCGATGGTGTACGGCATGGACGGGGCGTGAAAGACCTCATCGACGGTGCCGGTCTCCACGATGCGCCCGGCATACATGACCGCGATTCTATCGGCGTTGCCGGCCACCACGCCCAGATCGTGCGTGATCAACACCACGGCCGCGCCGGTCAGGTCCTTGGCCGTCTGGAGCACCTCCAGGATCTGCGCCTGGATGGTGACATCCAGCGCCGTCGTCGGCTCGTCGGCGATGATCAGGCGCGGATTGTTGGCAATGGCAATGGCGATCATGGCCCGCTGGCGCATGCCGCCGGAGAACTCGTGCGGGAAGGCCTGGGCGCGCCGCTGCGGGTTGGGGATGCCCACCACCTTCAGCAGTTCCACGGCCCGGGCGTGCGCGGCCGCCCTGGACAGCGACTTGTCATGGAGCGAGAGGGCCTCGGCGATCTGCGTGCCGATCGTGTACACCGGGGTCAGCGCGGACAGCGGGTCCTGGAAGATGATGGCGATGCCCTCCCCGCGCAGCCTGGAGAGTTCCTTGTCGCTGCGGCCCAGCAGTGACCTGCCCTCGAAGAGGATGTCGCCGCTGACCTGCGCGGAGGACGGCAGCAGGCCCATGACGGCCAGGGAGGAGACGGACTTCCCGGAACCCGACTCGCCCACAATCCCCAGGAACTCGCCCTTGTCGACGTGGTAGCTGACGCCGCGGACCGCGGTAACGGCGCCGCCGGGCTGGGGAAAGCTGACGCTGAGGTCGCGAACTTCCAGCAGGTGCTGGGAGGGGCCCGACGGCGCTGCTGCCTGCCGCTGGCGGGCCAGCGCCGGTTCGGTGGCCAGGTTCTTAGGCACGGTTGGCTCCGGAGGTAGGGTCGACGGCGTCGCGCAGGGCATCGCCGATCAGGCTGGCGGACAGCACCGTGAAGACGAGGATCGCCGCCGGGAAGACGAACAGCCAGGGGCGGGTGGCGGCGGCGCCCTGGCCGGCGGCCAGGAGCGTTCCCAGCGACACGTCGGGCGCCTGGATGCCGAAGCCGAAAAAGCTGAGAGTGGTTTCGCTCAGGATCGCCCCGCCCACCCCGAGCGTCGCGTCGATGATCAGCAGCGAGGACACGTTGGGCAAGACGTGCCGACGGATGATGGTCCACGTATCGACGCCCATGAACCGGGCGGCCTTGATGAAGTCGCGTTCGCGCAGCGACATGGTCTGGGCGCGGATCACCCGGGCCATGATCATCCAGCCGAAGCCGGCCAAAAGGAAGATCAACGCCACCCAGGACAGGGACTTGAAGATGGGGCTCAGCAGGACGAACAGGAAAAGGCTCGGCAGCACCAGCAGCAGGTCGATGAACCAAATGATGGTCTTGTCCCACCAGCCGCCCAGGTAGCCGGCCACGGCGCCGATGACGCCGGCGATGAGGGAGGCCATCGGACCCACGAGCAGGCCGATGATCAGGGACTTGCGCAGGCCAACGATCGTCTGGGCGTAGATGTCCTCGCCGATGTCGCTGGTGCCAAACCAGTGCAGGGCCGTGGGGCCCGATCCCATGTTGTACACGTCCAGGTCGGTGGCGTTCCACGCGTTGGGGAGGAGGCCGAACATGGCCCACAGGCCGATCGCCAACAGGCCCACCAGGCCCACCCAAAAGCGGGGCGTGCTGCGCAGGCGCGAGAGGATCAGGCGAAAGCGGGAAACGGGCGTCTCGGAGCGAATGACATCGGGGATGCCGGCGCTGGGGTCGGCGATTGGGATTTCTTCGAGCATGGACATTCTCACACCCGCACTCTCGGGTCAAGGGCGGCGTACACGACGTCGGACAGGGTGCCGGCAATCAGGACCAGGATGGCGTTGAAGAGCACGGCGCCGGTGAAGGCGTTGATGTCGCTTTGCTGGATGGCCTGGAAGAGGAACTCGCCCATGCCGTGCCAGCTGAACACCAGCTCGGTCACCGCCGCCCCGGCCAGGATGGTGGCAAACGAGTACGCGAAATAGGTGGACATGGGGATCAGTGCCACCCGAACACCATGGCGGACCAGGGCCGAACCGCGGGTGCGGCCCTTGGACCGGGCGGTGCGGATGTAGTCCGCGGAGAGCACATCCAGCATTGCGCTGCGCTGGTACCGGGAGTAGCCGGCGGCTCCGATGAGGGCCAGGGAGATGGTGGGGAGCAGCAGGTGTGCGGCGCGGTCCCAAAAGTGGATCCACCAGCCGCCGTCGAGACCTGCCGTGTACTCTCCGGTGAAGCTGATCAGCTGGATGCCCAGAAAACCGTTCAACGCCGTGGCCACGATCATCAACAGGATCCCCAGCACAAATGAGGGCGTCGCCAAGATGATGAATGACGCGTAGGAGAGGGTCTGGTCGCTGACCTTGTACTGCCGCACGGCACCCCAGACCCCGATGATCACCCCGACGATTGCCGCCAGGAGCGTGCCAAGAATCAGCAGGCGCAGGCTGGTCCCGGCCCGTGCCGCCATTTCACTGACGACCGAAGTGTTGTGGATGGTGTCGCCCAGGGAGCCATGCGTCACCAGCGTGACCAGCCAAGTCCACAGGCGCTCGATGACGGGCGTGTTGGGATTCACGCCCAGCCCGTCAAGGATGGCGTTGATGGTTTCGTCGGAGGGGCGCGGGTTGCGGCCCAGGTAGCGGCCGGCCGGATTGAGAATGACGCTGGCGAGGATGTATGCACTCAGGGTGGCGATGGCCGAGAGTATGGCGTAATTGATGAAGCGCTTGACCACGAAGCCGATCATGGGGTCAGCCTCCGGGTCCAACACATGTCAGGCCGTCAAAGGGACGGGCCACACGCTGCTTTCGGGAGTGCAATGGCAATAAATCATCCTTCTAGCTTGTCTGCCGGCGCGGCCGGTGCTGGCAGGGGGTTGTCGGACCCACGGCCCGCGCGCTCGGTGGCGCACATTGCCGTTACGGTGCCAATGTACCCCCGTCCGGGGCATCGTCAACCATGAATTGGAGCGACGGCGTCCAATTTGACTACCGATTGGTAACCCGGCGGGCACTATTTGTGGTCGGTGGATGGCAAGATCCGCGAAACGACGGGAAAGTAGGCCGCGGCCCGCCGGGGATGAATGTAATCCAATTGTTACGCCCCGCGGTGCCGGCGCCGCGGGGCGCCGCGAATCCCCGGCGGGCTTCGCGCCGCGCGCGGAACGGACCGTGGATATGAATTCGAAGAACATAATCGATAAATATTCAACAATGGCTGGCCAAACGGCGCAGGAATGCTGTACCTTGATAATTAGTCCCGGTGAATCCTCCCGGGATGTCCGCGTGCAAGGTGAAGGGAGGCCATGATGTTTACAGCAATCAAGACCGGAGCTATTGATTTCGGCACGGCCTCCGCCCGGCACGCCATGACGGCGTCGTAACCCCTCGCGGGGTCCGCATTCCCGGCGGGCCGCGTAGGCCGTCCGCAATCTAACACCACAGTCAATGTCTTCCACGCATGCCCCCAGTCGGGCGTGGCCGGGCCGCGCCCCGTGCGTCGCCATTCTTGCTGTGGTTGCCGCCGACAAAAATGTACGAAATCAATCGCGCCCTTCGTGCTCGCTTAACGCCTTAATTCGAAGGAATCTATGGCTTTAATTGCCGCGCCAAAAAATAGACCACAGTGTTCGCAATCTAATAGGAAAGGAGGTGCAGCCATGACCCCAAAGCCGTCATTATCCTCAATCAAGCGCGTATTCTTCTCGCCCGTCAGTGAACAAAAGCTCGGCGAGATGCGCGACCGGCAGGAACGCGAAATCCTGCGCGTCGACCTGTTCAACATCCGGTAGCAGCGGCGTGACCGGAGAGGAGGCCCCCGGATGGCCATTACCCATCCCAAAGGAACACACCCTTGGTCCGCGGCGCATGTGGATACGCGACCGTCAGGGCAAACTGCCCGCGCCGCCCGGCGCGGGCAGTTTTCTTTAACCCGGCAACGCACGGACGGCCGGGGCGGGCACCGGTAGGCTCGTAGCCATGGAGGACTTCCACCCCACGGAACCCCGGGATCGGCGGCACTTGGTGGTGCCCTCACGCAGCGACCCACTGCTTCGCACCATGACCGAGGCCGTTGGCGGCCCGCTGGGCCGGCGCACGGCCCCCGGGTCCACGAGCCCCGGATTCTTCACGGTGGAGCGGGTCCTGATCCTCCTGACCGCCTTGTCCGCCCTGGTCGCGATCGCAGCGAAGGGGCATTGCCGCCAGGCGGGCTGGACCACGCCGGACCAGTATTCAACGGTGTGCTGGTCCCAGTTCCCCAATTCGTTTGTCGAGAACAACCTTGCCTCGGCCTTTCCGTACTTTAGCCGCGGTGCCGACTTTGACGGTTCGCCCCTGGCGGGCATCGTGGCCGGCGTGACGGCGCGGTTGACCGCCGGTGCCGGGGGCGGCGCGTCCAGGCTGCTGGCCTATTTTGACTTCAATGCGATCCTGGTTGCGGTGCTGTGGATGGTGACGGTGGTGCTTGTGGCGCGCAGCGCCCATCGCCGGCCCTGGGACGCGGCCCTCGTCGCGGCCAGCCCCGCACTGCTGGTCGCCGCCTACGTGGGATGGGACTTCTGGGCCGCCGCGTTGGTGAGCCTGGGCATCTACCTATTTGCCCGCCGTCGCACCCTGTGGGCGGGATTGTCGCTGGGGCTGGCGGTGGCTGCGGCACCCTATGCGCTCCTGGTGTTGCTGGTGCTGCTGGTCCTCGGGCTGCGGAGCCGTCAAACGGCGCGGATCCTCGAGGCCGTGGCGGCCGCGGCCGTCGGCTGGCTGATCCCGGTTGCCCCGGTGCTGGCCATCAACCCCGGCGCCTGGGGCGGCCACGTGGCCGGGGTGCTCACCCACCCGGCCACGGAGTCCTCCATATACGGCAGCTACAACCTGGTCGCCGGGCGGATTGGGGCGCCCATGCTCGGCGACAACGCCGTGAACGCCATCGCCGCGGTTTTGGTGGCGGCGGTGGTCGCCGGTGTGGCGGCACTGGCCCTGCTGGCGCCGCGGCGGCCCCGGCTGGCCCAGCTGGCGTTCATGGCCGTGGCCGGACTGACGGTGGTCGGCAAGGACGCACAGCCGTGGCACGCCATCTGGCTGCTGCCCTTGCTGGCGCTGGCCCTGCCGAGGTGGCGGCCCGCGCTGCTGTGGCAGGCGGCCGTGGTGACCCACTTCATTGCCCTGCTGCTGTTTCAAGGCAAGGTGTTCGGGGATGTCTCCAATCAGCACGCCATAGACCTGCCCTACTTTGTGCTGGCCGCGCTGCTGAACGTGGTGGCCACCTGCGCACTCATCGCCCTGACGCTGCGGGACGTGCTGCACCCGGAGTTCGACGTCGTACGCCGGGCCGGCGTGGACGATCCCCAGGGCGGGGTGTTGAGCGGCGGCGGCGGCCATGACTGACGTCGCCGTTGTCGGGGCCGGCCCCAACGGCCTCGCCGCGGCCGTGACCATGGCCAGGGCCGGTTTGTCGGTCGTCCTCTTTGAGGCCGGCGGCACCGTGGGCGGGGGATCGCGCACGGCCGAGCTGACCCTGCCCGGATACCTGCACGACGTCTGCTCTGCGGTGCATCCAATGGCGCTGGCATCACCCTTTTTTCGCGCCTTTGAGCTGGAGCGGCGGATCGAGCTGCTGGTTCCGGAGATTTCCTACGGGCACCCCCTCGACGGCGGACGGGCCGGGATCGCGTACCGGGACCTGGACCGGACGGTTGCCGGGCTGGGCGTTGATGGGGGGCCCTGGCGGCAGCTGATGGAACCCCTGCTGCGCCGCCTGGGCGGCCTCATCGACTTCACCCAGCACGGGCTTCTCAGGTTCCCCGGTGATCCGCTGGCCGTCTTCAAGTTCGGGCTGCGAACGCTGGAACAGGGCACGCCGGCGTGGAATGCAAGGTTCCGTGCCGAGGAGGCCCCGGCCATGCTCACCGGGGTCGCGGCCCACGCCATGGGCCGGCTGCCCGGCCTGGCCACGGCGGGGGCGGGCCTGCTGCTGGGCGTGTTGGCCCATGCCGGCGGTTGGCCCGTGCCGCGCGGCGGGTCGCAGGCGATTGCCGCGGCGCTGGCGGAAGACTTCCTCAACCATGGCGGGCGGATCGTTGTGGACACGCCCGTGACGGATATTGCGGCCCTGCGGGCGGAAACCGGAGCCAGGGCCGTCATCTGCGACGTCACCCCGCGCGCGTTGGCGGCACTGGGCCGCCGCGAACTCCCCGAACGGTATATACGCCAGTTGGAATCCTTTAAGTACGGCACGGGCGTGTGCAAGGTTGACTTCGCGTTGTCCGGACCCGTGCCGTGGACCCATCCGGAACTGCACCGGGCTCCCACGCTGCACCTTGGCGGCACGCGCCAATCCATGGCACAGGCCGAGAAGACGGTGCTGGCCGGGGGCTACCCCGCCGACCCCTACGTACTGGCCGCCCAGCCGGGAGTCCTCGATTCCTCCCGCACACCGGCCGGCAAGCACACCCTGTGGGCCTACACCCATGTGCCGGCGGGATCCGCGCGGGACGTCTCGGACGCCGTCATCGCCCAGGTGGAGCGATTCGCGCCCGGCTTCCGGGAGCTGATCCTGGCGACGCACACCGCGACGGCCCAGGACGTGGGCAGGTACAACCCCAACTATGTTGGCGGCGACATCGGCTCGGGGGCCCTCACCATGGCCCAGCTGCTCAAGCGGCCGGTGTTGGCTCGGGAGCCGTGGAAAACTCCCGTTCCCGGTCTCTACCTGGGCTCGGCGTCGACGCCGCCCGGGCCCGCGGTGCACGGGATGGGCGGCTGGCTCGCCGCCGTCTCGGCCCTGCGCCACACCTTCGAGCTGCCGGCCCCGCGGCTGGGCGTCTAGACGGCCGGCGTTTAGTTGGCCACCGAATAGCGGGCGCGGATGTGCCGGGGCGTCTCCAGCTCGTCCAGGAGTGCCACGGCAAAGTCCTGGGTGGAGATGGTGTCRCCGGCCGGGGAGTTGCCGCCGAGGACGTACACGCCGGTGCGCTCACCAGGGGCGATTGCCGGCGCCGGGGCCTGCATGGCCCAGTTCACGGACTCCGGCAGCTCCAGGAGGGCGTCGTAGGCGGCGGCCAGGGTCAGGGCCTCCGGCTTGTAGGCGTCGGGGAAGCCGGGCAGGTCCACCAGGCGCTGGTCGCCGACCATGAGCGCGCCGGCCCCGCCAACCACCAGGGTCCGGGTGTCGCCGACGTTGGCCAGTGCGGCATCCAGTGCGGCCAGCCAGACCCGGTGGTCGCCGCCCGTGCGGCTGGGGCCGGTGGCAAGCACGACGGCGTCGTGGGACGCGGCCAGGGAGGCGACGCTCGCGCCGTCGGCCAGGTCGGCGGCAACGGCCAACGCCGCGGGGGCCTCCGCCACGGTGCGGCCGGAGCGGGACACYGCGGTGACCTCATGCCCGCGGCTGACCGCCTCCGCGGCAACCTGCGAGCCAATCATGCCGGTGGCGCCAAAAACTGCAATCTTCACGGTGGACTCCAATGGTGTCTAGGGGTAGCGGATGGGTCTATAGTATGTAATAGATACTAAAACCTTCAACGATACCGAGTTACCAATTGGATACTAAAGACTCCGCCGGCAGCGGCTTTGTTGGCAATGTGTTCGACCCGAACTGCCCGTCACGGGTGGTGTTTGCCCGGATTGGCGACAAATGGGCGTCCCTCGTCATCCAGATCCTGGCCGACGGCCCGCTCCGGTTTTCGGAGCTGCGGGCCAGGGTCGGCGTGGTCACGCCCAAGGTGCTGACGCAGGCCCTGCGGGCGCTGGAGCGCGACGGGCTGCTCCAGCGCACGGTCTTTGCCCAGGTCCCGCCGCGCGTGGACTACGAACTGACGCCGCTGGGCGCCACGCTCCTGGAGCCCCTGGCGGCGCTGCGGCTGTGGGCCGAGCACAATGTCTCGGCCCTGCTCAACGCCCGCGACGCCTATGACGAGGCCCGGGACGCGCAGATCCTTGCGCCCTGACGCCCCGAGCGGCCCCTAACGCCCGGTCGGGCGCGAGGCTTAGCTCCGGCGGTTTAGGGTGCCGATCGGGGCGCCGTTGGCGTCGGTGACTGTCAGCGTGTCGCCGTCGAGCGTGCCGCCGGTGGCGGTGGACAGCCACGTGTCGGTGCCCTCACAGGTCATCTTGGTGCCGCCGAACTGCGGGAAGGTCAGCTTGCCTTCCTGCAGGAGCCACTGGCCGCTGAGCCGGTTGCAGCCGTCGCTGCCGGTCAAAAAGCCCGCCTGGTTGCCGTCCTGTTCGGCACCAAGGGCCAGCTGCAGGTAGGGCTGTTTGTCGGTGTTGTACCCGTTGCCCCAGGTGCCCACGGGGCCGGTGCTGGCGCCGCAGGAGGAGATGGACAAGGCCAGGAGGAGGCCGCCGGCAAGGGCGAGAACGCGTTTCATATAGAGCTGGCTCCGATCGAGCTGGTCGAAAGACTGTTCCCACCATGTTATTGCATCGCCGCGACAGTGCCGCCCCGGGGCTCCTGCGGCCTGGCCGGCACCGCCGCGGTGAGCACGCGATCGCGCATCGATGCCACCGCGTCGGTCAGCGGCACAAACTCGGTGTCATGGGTGACCATCACGGTGGCCACCTGGAATTCGTCCGTGACCCGCCGCAGCAATCGCACGATCGACTCGCTGCAGTCGTGGTCCAGTGCCGCTGTCGGTTCGTCCACCAGCAGCACCCTGGGCTCGCCCATCAGGGCCCGGGCGATGTTCACGCGCTGACGCTGCCCGCCCGAGAGCTGGTGCGGTCGCTTTCGAGTACACCCGGGCAGTCCAAGGACGCCAGCAGGTTGGGCTGGAAGACGATGCCCATCCGGTCCCGGCGTGGGCCGGCCAGCTCCTTGTCACCGAGCGCCGTGGCGTCGGTACCGTCGATGACCACCAGGCCGCGGCTCGGCTTGATGAGTGTGGCGGCGACGGCCAGCAGACTGGGTTTTCCTGAACCCGACGGCCCCACCAGTGATACAAACTCACCCGGGTTCACGCGCAGGCTGACGTTGTCCAAGACGGTGACAGTTCCTTCGCCGTCCGGGTACAGGAGGGTGACGTTGACGATGTTTAGTGCAGGAGTGGAGTCCTGGTGGTTTGGGTGGGTTAGAAGGGGGCGGGGTCGTCGAGGTGGAGGTAGGTGCGGCCGGTGGGGGTGGTGGTTTTGGTGCGGCCGGGGCCGTCGGGGGTGATGGTCCAGCCGGTGTGGGGGTTGTCTTTGAGTTGGTGGCAGTAGCGGTCGCGGGGGCGGAGGTTTTCGAGGCTGGTTTGGCCCTTGGGTTCGAGGGTGCCGTCGGGGCGGTAGCGGTTCATGTAGAAGGGGGTGGTGTGGTCTAGTTCGCAGCTGGCGGCGGGGTGGTCGCAGCCGATGCCGGTGCAGACGGGGTCGCG
>NZ_JBFREA010000014.1:0-113133 GCF_052114065.1 Specibacter sp. RAF43
ATAGCGTGGGGGAAACGCCCGGTCCCATCCCGAACCCGGAAGCTAAGACCCACAGCGCCGATGGTACTGCATTCGTGAGGATGTGGGAGAGTAGGACACCGCCGGACAACACCCCAGGGTCGAGGCCCCCACCACCGTGGGGGCCTCCCTACCTTTAACCCCCCAAACACAAACGCCCACGAGACCCCATTCACGCCCGGGCGTCGGGTCGGTCGAAGTCGGCCAGCACGCCGACGACCTCACATGCCCGCTATGCCCTCCACTGTGAAGAGCTGCTACTATGGTGCACCCCAAGGCAAAGGAGGGCACCGTGGGCAAGGTGGTCATGTACGGCTCGGTGTCGGTGGACGGCTTCGTCGCGGACGAGAACGACCAGCCCGGACCGCTGTTCGACTGGTTGTCCAGCGGTGACGTCCCGTTGGACGAGAGCGGCGAGGTGAAAGTGTCGCAGACGTCTTACGACTACACCCGGCCGTACTGGGACCAGATCGGGGCGACAATCGTCGGCCGCCACGTCTTCGACCTGACGGATGGCTGGGACGGGAAGCCTCCGGGCGGGGTCGACCACGTGGTCGTCGTGACGCACCGGCCCAAGCCCGAGGGCTGGGCCCCGGAGGCGCCGTTTCACTTCGTCGCCGGCGTCGAGGCTGCCGTGGCCAGGGCGCAGGAGCTCGCGGGTGCCCGCATCGTCGAGGTCGCCGCTGGCGACGTCGGTGGCCAGGTGCTTGCCGCGGGCCTGGTCGAGGAGGTGCGCATGGACGTCGTACCCGTCGTGTTCGGGTCCGGCAAGCGCTACTTCGGGTCGGTCCACGTACAGCACCTGTTGGAGGATCCCGACGTGGCGATTCAGGGCAACCAGGTCCTTCACCTGCGCTATCGGGTGCGCCGTTGACCGATCTGAGCGGGTACGCGAAGAGGTCCACCGCGAATCATCCGTCCGGCCAGAATTGGCCGCAACCCGACGCCACGGCTCGGGCGCGCGCCGCGGGCGAGCGGGCGTTGGTCCTCGGTGGCGGCGGATCCACCGGCAACGCCTGGCTGATCGGTATCCTCGCCGGCCTGTTCGACGCCGGGCTGGATGTGACCGGGGCCGAGCTGGTCATCGGGACGTCGGCGGGCTCGACGGCCGCGGCCCAGCTAGCTGGCGCGACCCCGCCGGAACTGCTGGCCGCCATCCTTGCCGGGGCGCCCCAGCAACGGACCGGTCCGCCCCGGTCCGACGGCGGACGGGCTCCGAGTCGGCCGGCGGCGGACCACCTTAAGCGAACGAGCGCGATCATCGCGGCCGCCCGGGATGCGGCCGAGATGCGCCGCAGGATGGGCGCGGCGGGGCTCGAGATGGATGCGGCATCGGATGGTTCCTGGCAGAGTCGGTGGCGCGCCACCGTCGCCGCGCGGCTGCCCGGCCAGCAGTGGCCGCACCGGACGGTGCTCCTCACGGCGGTCGATGCCCGTACCGGTGAACCGGTCGTGTTCGACCGCCACAGCGGAGTCGAGATGGTGGACGCCGTCGCCGCCAGCTGTGCYAGCGGCCTTCCGTACAGGATCGGGGACAATCACTATATCGACGGCGGCTACCGACGCAACGAAAATGCCGATCTGGCGGCCGGATACGGGCGGGTGCTGGTGCTCTCGCCCTTTGGCGGCAGAACACGGATGCCGCTGAAGTGGGGCATGCAGCTCGCGGCGCAGCTCGGCGAATTGCGCGCCCGCGGCAGCAAAGTCGAAACGATCTTCCCGGAGCGCAACGCCACGCACATGTTCGGCGCCAACGCGATGGATCCGTCGCTGCGTCCGCCCGCCGCCCGCGCCGGCTACGACCAAGGCAGGGCCCTCGCGGGGCAGCTCACCGAGTTCTGGCGCTGACGCCCCGCCGGCCACCGGCCCGTCCCGGCCAAGGGAGTGGCCGGGACGGGAGCTGTTAGCTGCGGTTTCCCGGGATGGGGAAGGATCCGGCCCGCTTGCCGGTGCGGATATTGACGGACTTGAGTTCCGTGAATTCCTCGAATCCGGCCTCGCCCATTTCGCGGCCAACGCCGCTGGCCTTGTACCCGCCAAAGGGCATCTGTGGGATGCCGTCGATGGTCGTATTCGCATAGACGGTCCCGCTCCGGAGCGCCTTGGCCGTGTCCAGGAGGGTGTCCGTGTTCTTGCTCCAGACGCTGTTGGAGAGCCCGTAGTCCACGTTGTTGGCGAGCTCGATTGCCTCGGCTGCGGTATGGAACTTCGTCACCGTCAGGACGGGGCCGAATATCTCGTCCCGGAAGGTCGGGGCGGTGCTGGCGACATTGTTGATAATGGCCGGAGCCATGAATTGGCCGTTGCCGTATTCCCCGCCTTGGAGCCTTTGCCCGCCGGCAATGACTTCGCCACCGTATTTGTTGGCGTTGTCAACGAAGGAGGTGACGTGGTCGA
Organism: Specibacter sp. RAF43; assembly: GCF_052114065.1. Taxonomy (NCBI): domain Bacteria; kingdom Bacillati; phylum Actinomycetota; class Actinomycetes; order Micrococcales; family Micrococcaceae; genus Specibacter; species Specibacter sp. RAF43. The sequence goes on from NZ_JBFREA010000014.1 coordinate 2,416, forward strand.
GGTGTCCGGCGTGGATGAGGGCCCCGACGTCCGATGCGTGGTCCAGGGGTTGGCCGACCTTGATTTGAGCCGTCCGGCGGGCCACGTCGGCGATGAATTCATCGGCGACGGTGTCTTGGACGAGCAACCGGGGCTGGGACACGCAGCATTCTCCGTTGTTGAAGTTCACCCCGAAGACGACGCCGGCCGCGGCATCGTCGAGGTCGGCGTCCGCGAAGACGATGTTGGCGGCCTTGCCTCCGAGTTCGAGGGAGAGCTTTTTCATGTTCCCCGCCGAGGCGGCGAGGACCTTGCGCCCGGTCGCCGTCGATCCGGTGAAAGAGACCATGTCGACGTCCCGGTGCGCCGTGATGGCGCCACCGGCCTGGCCGTCGCCGACGACGACGTTGAGCACGCCTTCCGGCAGTCCGGCTTCGGCGGTGAGCCGCGCAATTTCCAACGCCGTGCTGCTGGTGAATTCGGACGGCTTGACCACGGTGGTGCAGCCGGCGGCCAGGGCGAACGGCAGCTTCTGGCTGAGGATGAGAGCCGGGAAATTCCACGGGATGACCAGTCCGACGACTCCGATCGGCTCTCGAAGGACCAGCCCCGTGAAGTCCGGTCCGTTGTTGGTGAAGCTCCTGCCTTGGACGTGTAGTGCCAGGGATGCGGCGTAGCGCCAGAGACCGGCGGCGCCGGCGATGTCTCCCTCGGCCAGGGTGATGGGTTTGCCGGATTCTTCGGCGTCAAGCCGGGCGAGGTTGGCTGCTTCCCTGTCGATCAGCTCGGCCACTTTGTTCAAGATCACGTACCGCTCCATGCCGGTGGCGTGCTGCCAAGTGCCGCTGTCAAACGCGGTGCGGGCGGACCCGACGGCCCGGTCCACGTCGTGGGCGGAACCGCGCAGGACCCGACTGACGATTTCGTCCGTGCCGGGCGCGCGCCGGTCGATCAGCTCGGATTCGGTTTCCCGGGTGCCGGCCCCGTCGATGAAGTGCCCGATCACGCGGGGGGTCGCGGTTGTTGATTTCATGGTGAGGGATCCTTGTGGACTCGTGGCTTAGAGAGCCAGGCGGTAGAGGTGGGCGAGGTCGGCCAGCGAGGCCTCACGGGGGTTGCCGGGCAGGTCTGCCTGGACGAATGCGTCCCGGGCAAGCTTGTCGATGGCATCTTCGCCGACGCCAACTTCGGAGAGTTTGGTCGGGACGCCGGTGTCGGCGGCCAGCTGGTGTACGGCGGCAGCCGCGGCGAGTGCGGCGTCCTCGTCGCTGAGGCCTGTCGTGTCGATGCCGAGGGCGGTAGCGATCCGGGCGAACCGCGCGGGTGCGGCCGAGACGTTGAAGTCCATGACGTAGGGCAGGAAAAGAGCGTTGGCGGTTCCGTGGTGCACCCCGAAGTGGGCGCCCAAGGTGTTGGCCAGGGCGTGGACGGCACCGAGTCCGGCGTCATGGAATCCGATGCCGGCCATCGATGAGGCAACGAGCATGTTGTAGAGGGCGTCTTCGTCGCCCTTGGAAGCGTCGAGGAGGTTCTGGCCGATCAGCTCGATCGCCCCGATGTTGATGGCGTCGGTGACCGGGTTGGCGCCCTTGGCAACGTAGGCCTCGATGGCGTGGGTGAGTGCGTCCATGCCGGTGGTGGCCGCGATCCGTCCGGGAAGCCCGGCCACCGTGCGGCGGTCAAGGAGGGCGATCCGCACGAACATCAGATCGGAAACGATCACCATCTTCACGTGGGTGTCCGGATTGGTGATGACGGCGCCCTTGGTGACTTCACTGCCGCTTCCCACGGTGGTGGGAATGGCAATGACGGGCAGCGGGGCGGTGCTGAACTTGTCCACGCCTTCGTAGTCGGCGATGGTGCCGCCATTGGTGGCGACGACGGCGACGGCCTTGGCCACGTCCATGCTCGAGCCGCCGCCGATGGCGATGAGAACGTCGGCGGCGTTCTCCAGACGGGCACGGTTGGCGGCCTCCACCGTGGCGATGTCGGGGTTGCCGATGACGTCGGCGAAGACGGCAATGTCCAAGGTACCCTGCAAGACCGTGGTGACAACGTCCAGGATGCCTGCGGCGACGATCCCGGGATCGGTGATGATCAGGACTTTGGTGCCGAGGCGGGGCAGTTCGCGCCCGAGTTGTTCGAGCGCGCCGTCGCCCATGATGAGACGGGGCGGGGAGGAAAAGTGCTGGCTCATGGCGGTGCCTTCCGGGTGGGGCGTGGTTTAGTTGGTCTTTTTGCGATTGAGGAATTGCTGTACGGCCTGGCGTTGCTCGGGGCTGGCGCAGCGCTCTCCGACGAGTGCCGCCTCGGTTTGGAGTCCGTGGGCGATGCCGTTCCGCTCGCCGTCGTAGACGGCCCGTTTGCAGGCGTCTACTGCCAGGGCGCTGTGCCCGGTGACTTTTGCGGCGAGGCCGAACGACGCCGCAAGGGGGTCTTCGGCGACGGCATTGAGCAGCCCGATGTCCAGGGCCCGGCCGGCCGTGAGCGGCTCGCCGGTCAGGATCATCTCCAAGGCGCGGCCCCGGCCGATGAGGCGCGGCAGCCGTTGGGTGCCGCCCCATCCGGGAAGGTTCGCCAAGGTGATCTCCGGCTGTCCGAGCCTGGCATGGGGGGACGCCACACGGAGGTCACAGGCCATGGCGAGCTCAAGTCCGCCGCCGAAAGCGACGCCATTGATTGCCGCGATAATGACCTGGGGCGAGTCTTCCAGAGCAGTGAAGACCTGTTGGCCGCGCAACATTTGCGCCTCGGCGGCGGCCTGATCCAGGCCTACGAGAGTGTTGATGTCCGCTCCCGCGCTGAAGGCCGACTCCCCGGCGCCGGTGATGATGACGGCCCGCGCGTTGCGGTGGGGACCGTCCTCGCGGCTGAGCCCGTCGGCGAGGGTTGCGAGGGCGTTGATAAGTTCGGTAGTGAGGGAGTTGCCCTTCCGCGGGCGGTTTAGCGTCGCGACCAGCACGTCGCCGTGCTGTTCCACCAGGAGAATCTGTTCGGTCGTCGTTGTGGACTTGGTCATGCTTGGGCTCCCAACAGGTCGATGGCTTCACGGCGCCGCAGCGTCAGGTTCAGCGCCTCCGTGCGGAACAGCGACGGCTCCATGACCGCCAGATCAGCGGAAATCTCGGGGGTGAAGCCCATTTGAGACAAAATGTCCCGGTGCAGGTCCGCCCCTGGCGCTATTTCGATCAGCACCGGACCGGTCGGGCCGAGCTTGAAGACGGCCCGTTCACAGACGAAATACACTTCCTGTCCTGTTTCCGCGGCGTTCTTCCCCGAGAAGCTGATCTGTTCGACTTGGCGGACGAATTTCGGTTTTCCGGTGGGGGGCAGCGTGATGTTCCCGGTGCCGTCCAGGTGAAAATCGCCCTTGGCGATGAACGTTCCGACGAAAACCACGCGATTGGCGCCCTGGGAGATGTTGACGAATCCTCCGATGCCGGGTGCGCGGCGGCCGAAGCGGCTGACGTTGACGTTGCCCTGCTGGTCGACTTCGGCGAAGCTGAGCACCGCCGTGTCGATGCCGCCGCCGTCGTACCAGTCGAATTGGGCGCCGGCATCGACGCTTGCTTCGGCATTGCGGGCCAAACCGAAATCGGCACCGCCGGCTGGCACTCCGCCCACGTGGCCCTGCTCAACGGTGAAGACGACGTCGGCGCTGATGCCTTCCTCGGCAAGGACTGCTGCGACTCCGTCGGGCATTCCGAAGCCGAGGTTCACGATGTCCCCGGAGCGCAGCTCCGCGGCGGCCCGCCGGGCAATGACCTTGCGGACGCCCAGCTCCATCGGCTCGATGGTGATGTTGCCGAGCCGACGGCGCCCTTCGAGGTAGGGGTCTTCCGCCGTGGCGTGGGAGAGCCGCTGGGTGGGGTCGAGGACGACGACGTCGACGACGACGCCGGGGACCTGCACGGACTGGGGGGCAAGGGAGCCCAGTTCGACCCTGGTCCTGACCTGGGCGATGACGATTCCGCCGTTGTTTTTGGCGGCCTGGGCGGCCGCGAGTGTTTCGGCGAGCAGTCCCTCGCCTTCCATGGTGATGTTGCCGTGGTCGTCGGCGGTGGTGCCGCGGATGATTGCGACGTCGATGGGGACGACGGGGGTGAAGATCCAGTCCTGGCCGGCGAGGGTGACGATTTCATTCACGGATTCCACCGCTGCCTCGTTGAGGCGCCCCCCGGAGACCCGCGGGTCCACGAAGGTGTTGATGCCCACCCGGCTGAGCGTTCCCGGCCGGTGCCCGGCGGCTTCACGCAGCAGGTGGGAAAGTGTTCCTTGGGGGAGGCAGTAGGCCTGGATGAGGTTGTCGGCCGCCAGCTCCTGCATCCGTCGTGACCATCCCCAATGACCGCCGATCACCCGGTGCGTCATGCCCTCGTGGGCGAACCGGTCGATTCCGTCCCCGTTCCCCGATCCCATGCCGGAGACGTGATAGACGCAGAGGTTCTTCGGGAAACCGGTTTCCAGGAACCGCGATTCGATGGCCGCCAGGACGACTCCGGGTTCGTTGACTCCCCCGCCGGAACCGTCGACAAGTACGGTCGACCCGTCGGGGATCAGGCTGGCGGCTTCTTCCGCGGTGCAGAATTTCATGGATCTACTTCCGGTCCTTGCTACGGGCTCAACTGGTGCATAATCCAGGTCAATGACCGGACACTATTCAATCTAGAAACCCCCTTAGGCAGAGACAATAGCAGTGACATAATATTGTTAGCTATTACCAATTGGGACTTTATGATCCAGCTACTCGCAGCCGCACCCTTTTGTGGAGGACCCATGTCTGACTTATCGCCTGGCCAGTCGCCGGAAAACCCGACGGCCCCACACCCGCCGAGAGTGGTGCATTCAGTCTCGCGCGCCGTCGGCTTGCTCAAGCGGCTTGCCGTGGAGGGGGAACCGATGGCCTTGGGTGATTTGGCGCGGGCCGTGGGATTGAGCAAGCCGGCCACCTTCCACATGCTCCGCACCCTGGAGCTTGAAGGATTCATCAGCAAGACCCCGGCCGCCACGTACCAGCTGGACTGGGGCCTGTATGAGCTGGGCAGCTCCGTGTTGCATTCCGTTGACCTGACCCGCGCCGCCCGTGCCCACCTTGACCACCTTGCCGAGATCACCGGAGAGGCCGTGCTGCTGAGCATTTTGGACGGGGATTCGCTGTTGTATTTGGACCGGGGACAGGCAGTTGAATCCTTTTCCATGGTGGCCAACATGGGCCGGCGTTCCCCTTTGCACACGAACGCATCGGGCAAAGTACTGCTGGCATTTCAGCCGGCGGAATTCATTGCCAAGTTTCTGGGGCGCCGCCTCATCCCCAGGACCCAAGCAACGCTGATCGATCCGCGTGAACTCAACCAGATGCTCGCCGCCGTGCGACTCAACGGATATTCCACCTGTTGGGAAGAGGAGGAGATCGGACTGTGCAGCGTCGCGGTGCCGATCAGGGATTATACCGGCGAGGTGTGTGCCGCCATGGCCATCGCCGGGCCGGCGCGCCGCGTGAACGCCGGGGCCGCGGAACCGCTGATCCGCTTGCTGCAGGACGAGGCGGAGCTCATTTCGCAACGTCTCGGAGCTCCCGCGAGCCGGCCGTGACGTCGGTGCGGCACTTGGCATCGATGGTGGCGGCCGTCAGCGATTGACGGGCTCTGCATCCAAAAGCAGGCCGAGCTCGGAGCGGAAGGGCATTCCTTCCCAATCACCGGGAACCATGCAGGCGAAGGCCCCGACCGTGACAGCCGTCGCCAGGCGCTGCGGAACGGGGGAGCCGAGCAGGTATTCGGAGAGGTAGCCGGCCACGAAGCCGTCGCCGGCGCCTACGGTGTCGATGACCGGAACCGGTATGGCATCCTGACGGTATTCCAGGGCGCCCACACGGGCCACACAGCCTTTGTCGCCGAGCTTGATGATGACCTGGCCGGGGCCGAACGCCGCAAGCCGGCGGCCCTGTTCGACCGGTTGGTGTCCGTGGCCCACGACAAGTGCTGCTTCGTCCGCTCCGGCGAAAACGATGTCCACATGCGGCAGGATCGCACGGTAGAACGCCCCGGCTCGCTGCCCGGTCCAGAGTTTGGAGCGGAAGTTCAGGTCAAAGGAGACGGGAACGCCGGCATCTTGGGCCACCTCCACCGCGTGGAGGGTGGCGGCGGCCGCGGTGGCCGACAGGGCGGGGGTGATGCCGGTGACGTGCAGTAGGCCGGCCCGGCGGATCAGTTCCTCCGGGAGGTCCCGGGGGGCCAGCCGGGAGCCCGCGCTTCCCTTTCGGTAGTACCAGACCCGGGTGCTGGCGGCAGTTCGCCGTTCCTTGATCATGAGACCGGTGGGTGCCTCGGAATCCACTATCGCGTGGGTGTTCACGCCTTCGGCCCTCAGCTCCCGGACGACGAGGTCGCCCAGGCTGTCGTCCCCGACGCGTCCGACCCAGGTCACCTCCGTGCCGAGCCGGCGCAGGGCGACGGCAACATTTCCCTCGGCCCCGCCGGTCCCCAGCTGCAGGTCCCGAGTCAGCGCCAACATGCCGGGTACGCGGTCCCGGACCAGGGCCATGATTTCCCCGAAGGTGACAACGGATGCGCTCATCGCGGCACCTGGCTTCCCCGAGCCAGTTCCAGTGCCCGTTCGGCTCTTTCGCGCAGGGAGACCTCGCTGCCGCCCTTGAAGGCGTCCCCGAGCAGGGGGCCGCCCAGGCTGACCGCGAGGGCGCCGGCTTTCATCCATCCGGGAATCTCGGAAAGCTCGACGCCGCCGGAGGGGACGACGTCGATGTCGGGGAAGGGGCCGCGGAGCTGGCGCAGGTACCCGGACCCCACGACGGCGGCGGGGAAGACCTTGACGGCCGTTGCCCCGGCCGACCACCCTGCATGCAGTTCCGTTGGCGTCAGTCCTCCCGGGTAGACGGGGACTGCCGCGCTCCGGGCGACGGTGATGATCGCCAAATCGGTTACGGGGGTGACGAGGAAATCCGCCCCGGCAGCGATGGCCGCAGCGGCTTGGGCGGCGGTGGTCACCGTCCCCACGCCGATTTCCGCCCCCTCGGGGAGGTTCCTGCGCAGCCCGCCCAGGTGCTCCAGGGTCCCGGGAGTACTGAGCGTCAGTTCGATCGAGGTGATGCCGGCCTGCGTGAGCGTCGCGACGACGGGGGCATACTCGGCGGCGTGGCCGGCCCGCAGGACGGCAATGACGGGGGCGGCGAGCAGCGCGGCCGACGGCCGCACGCGTGCTGGTTCTTCGGTGGCGGTCATGGTTGGTGCCGTCTTTCGTTTCGTTTCAGGATGTGCCCCAAAGCCAGGGCAACCCCGTCGTCGTCGTTGCTGAAGGTGATCAGCCGTGCCGCATCGAGCACCGCTGGTCGGGCGTTGAGCGGGGCAATGCTGAGCCCGGCGTAGGCGAACAGGCCAAGGTCGTTGGGCCCGTCGCCGAACGCCACCACGTCCGCGGCCGGCATCCCCCATTGGGCGCAGAGTGCCCGGACGGCAGAGGCCTTGTCGACACCCCTTCGCGTCACCTCCAGATAGCCCGGATTGGAAATTTGGGTATCAACGGCAGCTGGAAGCAGGCCGGTCAGTCGGGCGAGCTTGTCGCGGTCGTGTGCGGCCACCATGAACAGGATCTTGTCCGGGCCTTCCCTCATGCCGGTGAGATCCTCCGTCTCGGGAAGGTGGCCCACGATCCCGGCTTCCCGTCGAACCTGATCATCGAGCCGGGAGGCGAGCCACCGCTCGCCGCTGAACCAGTTGACCGTCAGGTCAAGTCTCCGGGCCGCAGCGAGGATCGCACGGGCCGGTCCCAGCGGAATGCTGGTCCGGGTCGCGATCCGCAGTTCTCCGGCAGCCGTGTAGCTGGCGGTGATGGCGCCCTGCGAGGCCACGAAGACTACCGGATCCAGCAGCCCCAAATCCTCAAGAATCGGGTACATGGCGGCCGGGGCCCTGGACGAGGCCAAAACCAGCTCAAGTCCGGATTCGCGCGCCTCTGTCACCGCGGTGCGGGTTGCCGGGGAGAGCTGGTGGTTGGAGTTCAGGAGGGTGCCGTCGAGATCGATGACGGCGGCCCGCAGCAGCGGAAGCGCGGTGGCGACATCCAGCCACCGGCTTGTCGGTTTGGCGTCGGTCAGCCACCGGGGAAAAGCACGCGGACCCGGCCCAACCCGCCCGCCGGCGCCATGGCGCCGTGCCGGGGTGGGGTTGGTTGGGTTCGCATGCTTGAGGCTCATGACGAGTGGCCGCGGGCATCGTCAAGGGCGGAGAGCTTGTGCAGGGCTTCGACGTAGTAGTAGTCGCCCCACATGACGCTCTCGTTGACTCCCAGGCCGTTGCCCCAATGGTAGGTGGCCTTTTTGATGATGCCCTCCCAGCCTTCGGCGGCACGGCCGAGGAATTCCGGGGTGCTAAGGCGCGCAAGGGTGCGTCGGGCGTAGTCCTGGTAGTCGTTCCCCGCCGGTCCGAGCTGCCCGGCCAGCTGCAGCAGCCCGGCGGCGGCGATGCTCGCGGCCGATGCCTCAGTGGTCAGGCGGGGATGCGGATCGTCAAAGTCGTTCGGCGGGATAAGGCGCTCGCCGGTGCGGGCGATGTACAGGTCCGCGCAGGCTTGGGCGGTAGCGAGGAAGCGGTCATCTCCACTCCACTGGTAAGCGGTGCCGAACCCGTAGATTGCCCAGGTGAGCCCGCGTACCCAGCATGAGTCCGAGCGATAGCCCTGGTGGGTTGCCGCGCGCAGGAATTCACCGGTCTTGGGGTCGAACCAGCCTTCGTGGATCGTGGAGGCGTCCCCGCGCACCAGGAACCGGCGCGAGGTCAGTGAGTGTTGGGTCGCGATGGTCGTCAGCCGCTTGTCTCCGGAGAGTGCGCCCGCCTGAAAAATGATGCCGACGTTCATCATGATGTCGATAAAGGAACTGCCGTCATCGACCCAGGTCTTCAGGTACCTGCCCGCCGGGTTGTAGCTCTTGGCCAGCGTCCGGCCGGCTTCGATCAGGACGTTGGCCGTCCGGGCGGAGGGCGCGATCTCGTGCCAGCGCCCCCAACTGGGTGTGAAGAGGAAGCCCAGATCGTGGGTGCCGTCGTCGTGCTTGCGCGATTCGATGAGCAGGCTGTATTTTTCGGCCTGCTCCCGCCACCAGGGCTCGCCCGTCCGTTCCGCGAAGATCCAGACCAGGCCGGCCAGGAAACCGCCGGTCCATCCTGGGGCCCAGGCGTCATCATCGAAGTGCCACTTGCCGTTCTCGGTGTAAACGGGTATCTTTCCGGGGTGGTCCGTGATGAGGCGCCGAACCTGCTCCTGCGCCGTATCCAGGGCATGCTCGGTGTCGACGCCTCCGTCCGCAACCTCATGCATCGGGGTGCTCATCGATGGGCTACCTTTCGTTTTGGTGGAGCCGGGCCGACCGTTGTAACGGTGGGATCCGGCTCATATCCCTTCGAAAATACCGCCGCCAGAAAATCGGAACAATAGCGAGAAGTAAATATGATTCGGTGGTTGCTAATGAAGGGGCGGGCCGCATAATGAAGGGTATGGATATGAAATCTTCGGCGGATTCACCCCCTCCCGCCGTCCCGGCGGAGCACAAAGCTCCCCGGACGGTCCAGTCCGTGGCGCGGGCTTCGCAGCTCCTGAAGGCCTTGGGCCGGTTGTCCCGGCCGACGTCGTTAAGCGATCTGTCCCGGCGCGTGAACCTGAGCAAACCCGCAACCTACAATCTGCTCAAGACGCTGGAAGTTGAAGGATTGATCTCCAAGGACGCCCAGGCAAGGTACCAGCTCAGCTGGGGCATGTATGAGCTGGGCACCGCGGTGGTGCGGTCCGTCGATCTGACCCGCCTCGCCCGGTTCCACCTCGATCGGCTGGCCAAGGAGACGGGCCAGGCCGTTCTGCTGGGTATCCTCGATGAGGAATCGGTCCTGTACCTCGATCGGGGACAGTCGGATTCGGCGTTCAGCATGACGGCCAACACCGGGCGTCGGTCACCGCTGCATTCCAATGCCTCCGGGAAGGTCCTCCTGGCCGGCGAGAGCCCCGAATACGTCGCCGCCGTGCTGGGTAAGGGCCTGAAGGCCTATACCTCGCGAACGATCACCGGTGCCGAGGAGTTGAGGTCGGTTCTGCAGAAGGTCAACAGCCGCGGCTATGCCACGTGCTGGGAGGAACGGGAGCTTGGACTCTCGAGTATTTCCGTCCCGGTGAGGAACCATACGGGTGCCGTTCAGGCGGCGATGACCATCGCGGCTCCTTCCAACCGGCTCAACAGCACCACCTTGTCCAAGTTCCTCTTTCCGCTCCAGAAGGAGGCCGCGGCAATCTCGGAGAAAATGGGATGGTTTCCCGTGCAAGAGCTGGCCAATGATGGCGATGACGGGCCGGAGACCGACACCGGCCTGTAGGCCCCGGGACCGGCCTACCCCTTGCCGTGCGCGGCCCGGGATCGCCGCGACAGCGAATCGACGGTGACCGCCAGCAGCAGCACCGCCCCCGTAATCATGAACCGGATGGACGAATCCAGGCTCAGGAGCGTCAGGCCGCTTGCAATCGACTGGATGACCACGATGCCCAGGAGCGCGGACCAGGCGTTGCCGCGGCCACCAAAGAGGCTGGTGCCTCCGATGACGGCCGCCGCGATGGCGACCAGGTTGGTGTCGCCCCCACCGCTGCTGACCCCTGCCGAGGCCAGTCGTGCCGTCGCGAGAATGCCGCCCAACGATGCCAGCGTCGTCCCCAGAATGAATACCGAAATGATGACACGGTTGACATTGATGCCCGCGCGTCTGGCGGCTTCGACGTTTCCGCCGATCGCATACACGTTCCTCCCCCAGCGCGTCCGGGTCAGGGCGTAGTTGATGATCATGATCAAGAGCAGGAACAGGAAGAACATCAGGCCGATGCCGCGGCTGGTGTTCAGGTACCAGGCGACAACGCCGAGCAGCACCAGCAACAGTGACGCCTTGACGATGACTTCGGTCGACGATGTCGCCGACAGGCCGGCCGAGGCGCGGCGGCGCGACTTCAGGAATGCCGAAACTCCGTAGAGGGCTGCGGCGACTGCCACCAGTGCGTAGGAAACGGCCGGGGCAAGAAACATCTGCTGGGCGAACGTGACGAGCCAGGAATCGAAGGGGATGTTGATGGAGCCGTTGGTTCCCAGAATCCACAGCTGGAGGCCAAGGAATCCCATGAGTCCGGCCAGCGTGATGACAAAGCTTGGCACGCCGAACCGGGTAAAGATCAATCCATAGAAGAGCCCGATAACCGCCGCCGCCAGGATGGCCAGGACGACCGAGAGCCAGAGCGGCCACCCGTGGAGGATGAATCCGAAGGCCACGATCGCCGAGGATAGGCCGCCAATGGTTCCCACCGAAAGGTCAATCTGGGCGATGAGGAGAACCAGGACGACGCCAATGGCTATGGTTCCGATCGCCGCACATTCCAGGGCCAGGTTGACAAGGTTGGCGGCGGAGAGGAAGAACGGGTTCAAGGCCTGGAAGATGCTCCAGATGATGGCCAGCCCGATCAATACGGGAAGGACGCCCGGGCCCCCGTCGCTGATGCGCTTGCGGAAGTCCGTCCAGTACCGCCGGAAGCCTCGGGGCCCTCCCGGGCCCCCGACGGATTCCAGGGCAACGTCGTGATTGCTGACATCGATCATGGCTTGGGCTCCTCCCCGCTTCTGGTGCCGGCTCTTCGGGTTACGACATTATCTGATGCCCCGGTTATGGCGGCCACGATGTCCTCATAGCTGACATCGCCAACCCGGAACTCTCCATTGTTCCGGCCCAGGCGGAGCACGATGATCCGGTCCGCAACCGCCTGCACGTCGGCCATATTGTGGCTGATGAGTATGACGCCGTGACCGCGCTCACGAAGGCGTTCAACCAGGTTGAGGACCTCGGCTGTTTGGGCTACGCCGAGTGCGGCGGTCGGCTCATCAAGGATGACGATCTTCGGGTCTCCGATCAGCGACCGCGCGATGGCGACCGTCTGTCGCTGGCCGCCGGACAACGCCGCGACGACCGTCCTGAGGGAGGGGATCTTTGCGGAGAGCTGGCGGAGCAGGAGCGAGGACCGTTTCTCCATCTCCACCTCATCCAGCGCCAGGCTTCCGAGTTCATTGCCGAGAAAGAGGTTGGAGACGACATCAAGGTTGTCGCAGAGGGCAAGGTCTTGAAAGACTGTCGCGATGCCAAGCCCGCGCGAAGCCGCGGGGCTGGGAATTCTTACAAGCTGCCGGTCAAACGATATGGTGCCGGAATCCGGGGAATGCACGCCGGCCAGGACCTTGACCAGCGTTGATTTTCCTGCACCGTTGTCGCCGACTATTGCTACGACCTCGCCGTTGTGGATATCGAGGTCGACGTTGGTTAATGCCTGCACCGCGCCAAAGCTTTTACTGATTGAGCGCAGCGAGAGAATCGGCACTGTATTCGTAGACATCACGTGTTCCGGGGATGTCATATTCGCCATTGAGTTTCCTGTTCGTGGTGGCCCGTGCTGCCGCTGATGGCCGGTCGGAGTGCCACGCACTCCGACCGGCGGCGGTCACTTGATGTTGGCTTTGGCGCAGGCTGCCGCGAAGTTCGCGGTGCAGATCTCCGAAGCCTTGTAGAAATCATCCTTGATCACTGTGTCCGTGATGTTGGAGACGTTCACCGCGATCGGCAGGTTGAGGAAGGTTGGTATTCCATCGACGGTTGTTGTGGACTCGGGCGTCTTGCCGTTGGCCAGGTCGACTGCCGCCATGGCAGCGTGCTTCGCCTCTTCCCTGAAGGGGTTGTAGATGGTCATGTACTGATCGCCGGCCACGATGCGCTGAAGTCCGGCAAGGGATGCGTCGAGCCCGGTGACGGGGACGAGCGGGTGAACGCCGGCAGCCTTCATCGCCGCAATCGCCGATCCGCCGTTGCCGTCGTTGGCGGAGTAGACGCCAACGATTTGGCCCGTGAATTTGGTCAGCTGGCTGGCAACCCAGTTCTGGGCTTCGGCCGGATCCCAGGTGGCGTACTCGGCCAGGACCTTGTAGCCACTGGCGTCAATGGCCGAGTGGGCGCCCTTCTTGATGTTTGCGGCATTCGGATCGGTCTCCGCACCGTTGATCATCAGGATGCCGCCCTTGTCGGTCGCCACTCCGTCCGCCTTGAGCTTGTCGACGAGGGCCGCCCCCTGCAGCTCTCCGACCTTGGTGTAGTCATTGCTGATGGAGAAGGCCACATCCGGGCTCTTGATCAGCCGGTCGTACGAAATGACCGGCACTTTCTGCGCCTTCGCGGCCTGAACGATGCTCGCCGCCGCGACGCCGTCGTACGGGTCCACGACCAGCACATTGACTCCCTGCGTCAACATCGACTGGGCCTGTTGCAGCTGCTTGGATGCATCAGAGGAAGCGTTGGCGTAAAGGAGCGTGCAGTCGGGGCAGAGGGAAGTGAGCGCCTCCGTGAAATAGGGTTTGTCCTTTTCCTCGTAGCGCAACGTGGTGACTTCCGGGAGCAATAAACCGATTTTCTTTGCAGTGGCTCCGGGCACTGAAGTCCCGGGTTCGGCCGGAGCGCTACAGCCCGAGACTAGACCCCCAAGGACCAGAAAAATGGCAGAAACACCAACTGTTTTTCTGAGTAGATTGTTCATGGTGAGAAACCTCCGTTAGGACAACAGCGATTCTGTAGTCTGCCCAAAAATTAGCCCGTCCGAGGAGTGTACAACAATAGCCAAGACAAAATAGAGTTTTGTCCTTGCTAATAGCCGAGGAATGGGATCACCGTGGGGTGCGTTTTTCCGGCACAATCCGTCCGCCGGGCACCGCCCCTCCGGCCTTCCGGGCCTTTTTCATGGGCCTGCCGGGCACCCGTGATCACGCTTCCAATGCCCACTCGTTGGGACATTGGAAGCGTGAAGCCGAACCCGTTCCCTAGCCCTCGACGGCGGCCGCCACCGCCGCGGCGACCGCCGGGGCGACCCGGGGATCCAGCGGGCTGGGGACAATGTAGTCCGCCGTCAGGTCCGGCGCCGCCAGCCCGGCAATGGCCTGGGCCGCCGCCAGCTTCATGGCCGGGGTGATCCGCCGGGCACCCGCGTCCAGCGCACCCCGGAAGATGCCAGGAAACGCCAAGACGTTGTTGATCTGATTCGGAAAATCGCTGCGGCCCGTGGCGACCACGGCAGCATGGCGCCGCGCGACGTCCGGCATGACCTCGGGGTCCGGATTGGACAGGGCAAAAATGATGGCATCGGGATTCATCCTCGCCAGATCCTCCTCCGCGATGGTTGACGAGGACACCCCAACCACCACATCAGCGCCGTTGAGGGCTTCTTGAATGCCCCCGGTTACCCCGGCTCTGTTGGTCTTGGCCGCATACTTGGCCTTGACCGCGTTCAGGTCCACGCGGTCGCGATGGACGATGCCGCGGGAATCGAGCAGCACCACGTCGCCGAGCCCGGCATTGAGCAGGATCTCCGCCACGGCAATGCCCGCGGCCCCGGCGCCGGAGATGACGGCCCGCATCGCGCCGAGTTCCTTGCCCACCACCTTGGCGGCATTGAGCAATGCGGCCAGCACCACCACGGCGGTGCCATGCTGGTCATCGTGCATGACGGGGCAGTCCAGGGCCTCGATCAGGCGCTCCTCCAGTTCAAAGCACCGCGGTGCGGAGATGTCCTCCAGGTTCACCGCACCGTAGCTGGGGCGGAGCCGGACCAGGGTTTCTATGATCTCCTCGACGTCGGTGGTGTCCAGGACCAACGGGATCGAGTCCAGCTCGCCGAATGCCTTGAACAGCGCGGACTTGCCCTCCATGACGGGCAGTGACGCCCGCGGGCCGATGTCCCCGAGACCCAGGACGGCCGTGCCGTCGCTGACCACCACCACCAGGCGGCTCGTCCAGGTGAGAGCGGACGCCAGGGACGGGTCATCGGCGATGGCCCGGCTGACCTGGGCGACGCCGGGCGTGTAGGCGATGGACAGATCCCGCAGGCTGGCCAGGGGGACCTTGCTGCCGACGGACAATTTGCCGCCCCGGTGTGCGGCAAAGATTTCTTCCTCGGAAAGGTGGACCTTGCTGCCGGTGGCGCGGTCTTCGGTGAGGGGCATTGTTTCAAGTGACATTTGAGGTCTCCTGCGTCGCTTCCATTGGTGGGAGGCGCGAGAGCGTCCGGGCGAATATTTGCCGGGACGACGGCAACCGCCGCGCAGAGGGGTGGCACGCGGCGGAGCCTCGCAGCGCCGGACTCGGCCTGTACGTCGGTGGGCAGGGAAGAGAAGAGCCGGCATTTGCTGTGGTTTGTTGTCACCGATCCTACCGCACGGGCCCGCCGGAACCCGGGTCGGGGGCGTGCCCTCGCCTCACATGGCGCTACCGCAGGACGATGTCCGTCGCGGTGGCGGGCGAGCGGCCCGTGGAGACAAAACCGGACACATTGGCGTGCGGGTGCTTGATGATGTCCGTCACCGAGCCCAGGTGCAAGGAGAGGTCCACCTTGTCCTCGGGTGCCGCCAGCAGCAGCTGGAAGCCGAATTCCTGGAGCGCATTGATGCCGGCCCCCGCGTATTCCGAGTTCGCCTGGATGAACGCCTCGTCGATCATGACCGTCCCGTAGGTGCTGTACCCCTGGGCGTCGATGCCCAGCTGGTAGGCCAGCGCGGCGCCCATGATGAAGGAGGTAAACCGCTGTCCCTCACCGCCCGAGAGTGTGCCGGGCTCCAGGCCCAGCTCCACCTCGCCGTTCGGCCGGTGTTCATTGCAGCTGATGCTCACGTGCTGGCGCACATCCAGAACTGTGTCCGCCCAATGCTGCCGGGCGGGGTCGTTCAAGGCATCGACCAGGCCTTCCAGGGCCTGGTAGCTGGAGGTCATCTTTTCCTCGGTGTCCTTGGTGTAGGCGTTGCCCARGGCATCCTTTAGGTCCATCCGGAACTGGCGGGCCTCGTCCGGGATGGCGGTCCGCACTTCCAGCCGGAGCCGGCTGCCTTTTTCAAAAGGCACCTCTTCGAGGATTTGGTTCAGTGGCAGGATGCGTTCGGCGATCGCCCGGCGCTCCTCCTCCAATAATTGCAGGAGGTCGGAGAAGCGCTCGTAGGAGCGGTTATTGAAGTACTCGCGGAACTCGTCCTGGCGCTGCGGCAGCCCGTCGGAGAGGATGCGCCGGTACAGCTCCTCGTACTGATCTGCGGACTCGGCGCCGGTGCCGATGCTTGAGCTCAGGTGCGGGCCGAACTCACGGGCGAAGGACTTGAAGGTCTCAACCAGCGCGCCTTCGGTGCGGAACAGGCGCTCCCTGAGGGCGGCAATCCGCTCACCCAGATCCTCCGCGGTCCGGCCGGCGAGCCGCTCGAGCTCATCCAGCGTGGTGGGCTCGGCCCCAGCCAGGTAGGCGGCAAAGTCGTCCATCRCCCAGTCCGCCGGCGGCTGGGTCCGGGCCTGTTCGGCGGTGGTGTAGGCCGAGGTCGCCGCCGCGTGCAGCTCCCTATCGATCTGCGCAAGGTCATGGTGGAGCACGGCCACCCCTCCCACGGCGGCCTCCAGCCCGGCCTTGGCCTCGCCCAGTGACGCCCGGATCCGGGCCAGCGTGGCGCTGCTGTCCACGGTCTCCGCCAGGGTGGCCCGGAGTTTCTCCAGGGCCGCGGAGACGGCGGCGCTGTCCACCTGGTCAAAGGCGCGGGTGTCCCCGGCCACGCGCCGCAACGCCTCGAGCCGGTCCGCCAGGGACTCCCGGGCCTCGCTGCGCCGGTCGGCCAGCGCGCTCGAGCGTTCATGGGCGGCAGCCAGGGTGTCCGCCTCCGCCTCCAACCGGGCAATCTTGTCCGCGTTGGTGAAGCCGAGGAGGTAGTCGCCCGGATTGACCGTGCGGGTGTCACGCTCGAACGTGGTGGCATTGGCCTTCAGCGTGCCGGCCAGGGAGATGGCACGGTGGTGCTGATGCAGTTCGGCGTCGGCGTCCACGCAGCGGAACGCGAAGTCCAAGGTGACCTTGGCGCGCAGCCAGGAGCCGGCGTCGGAATCTTCGAACTCGAGCTTGGTGACGAGGTCGAACGGGCCGGCGTCGGCGCCGCGCACCGGCGTACCGATGTTGATCCAGCGCAGCTTCCCAACCCCGTCCAGGGCGTTGATGGCGCCGGTGACGGCCTCGATGTCCCGGCCGCGGATGAGCAGCGTGGTGGCCAGGGACCGCAGCGCCTTTTCCGCCGCCGGCCGCCAGGGGGCGTGGTCGCGGCCAATGTCCACCAGCTCGCCGGCAAACGGCATGTTCGCGGCGTCCAGCCCGGTCACGGCGCTGATGGCGCGCCGGGCGGCGGCGCTGCGGCCGTCGATGTTGCTGCCCCGGCGCTCGTAGGAGGCGATCTCCGCCCGCAGCTTCTTTTCCTCGGCCTTCGTGTTGATGCTGGCGGCCACGGCCTCGTACTCGCGAGTGCGCGCGGACTCGGTTTCGGCCTGCTGATGGGCCAGCCCGGCCGCCGCGGCCGTGCGCGCGGCGTCCAGCCCGGCGGGCGTCCAGTCATACTCCAGGGCGGCGGCGTCGAGGTCGTCGCGGACGGCCGATTCAAGCCGCCGCCGCTCCTCCAGCTCGCGCTTGGCGGTGCGGATGTCCTTCTCCAAGCCGTCAATGGCGCGCCCGCCGTGGTTGGCGTGCTGTACGTCCAGGTCGGCGACGGAGCCGGCCAGTGCGTCCTTGGCGAGGGTAGCGGTCTCGATCTCCGCCAGCTTGTTGGCCCGTTCCTCGGTCAGCGCCGCGGCCCTGGCGGCCAGCAATTCGGCCCGAAAGTGCCCACGCAGCAAGGGCAGCTGAACATTCTTGAGTTCGGTGGTGGCGGCAATGTTCGCCGTGAGTTCCTGATACCGCGCGCGCAGCTCGGGAACGTGCGCCAGGGCGTCGCGCTGGCCGCGGGCGTCCTGAAGCTGCCGGTAGATCCCGCGCAGGTGGCTAAAGTCCTCCACGGCGGCCTTCGCGGCGGACAGGGTGGCGGGCTTGTCCAGGACCTCGTAGCGGAAGAACCGGTTGACGCCCTTGTCCAGGCCCTTGCCGTTTTGCAGCGTGCGCAGCAAGCTGAACGCCTTGTCATTGTCGATGCCCAGCTTGCGGCGGAACCGCTCGGCAAACGTCTTGTGGACGTCGAACGCTTCCGCCCCGGGCAGTGCGGCGTGCAGGGACGACGGCGAGAAGCGGCGGCTGCCGTGGTTTTCCAGGGCCTCGGTGTCCAGCGGCCGGTCGTGAATGACGTAATGCTTGCCCACTTGCCCCTCGAGCCCGTTGGCGGGAAGGTCAAACAGGGCGGCGATGGTGACCGTGCGCCCCAGCCCGTCCGCGAAGACCAGCGCCGTGGCGGACCAGGTGGCGCTGGGGCGCTGGTAGGTGGTGCCGTTGGCGGTCTTGATCTTGCGTCCGCGCATGTAGCTGTACGTGGTGCGGCGGTCCTTGCGGTTGGAGGCCTCGTGCGCGGATTCGTTGAGGCGGGGGGCCGCATAAAAAATGTGTTGGATGCCGYCGAAGAGCGTGGACTTGCCCACCCCCGGATGGCCGGTGAGCAGGGTGCCCGCGCGGTCCACGTACATGGCGTGCCGGCCGTGGAACGTGCCCCAGTTGATGATCTGGATCTCGCTGAGGCGGAACTGGCCGGGGTTGATTTCCTCGCCGATCGGCAGCGTGTGGGCAATGCTCATGAGAGCGCCTCCTCGGGGGCATCCGGGAGCTCCGGCTCGTCGCCGGCGCTGTCCAGGGCCGCCAGGTATGCAGGAATTTGGTCGATGGAATCGAAGGGCAGGGCCAGGGCCAGGGCGTTGCTGACCCGGTATTCGCCGGCCAGCTCCGTGGGCAGCAGCAATTTGAGCGCCAGCAGGCGGGCCAGGGCGGCGTCCGTCTGCTCGTCGAGCCGCTTGTCGTCCACAGCGCCAGGGCGGCGGTGCTCGGCCAGGATTTCACGGGCGCCGCCGCGCGTGACGGTCGCCTCGGTGCCGGAGCCGGCATGCCGGTCCAGCAGCATGCGCAGGCGCAGCGCCAGCAGCGTCTCCTCCCGGCGCAACGGCTTGCGGGGCATGATGGGTTGGGTGTGGACGGCGTCGATCTCGGCCGGGGCCAGCATCGCGATCTTGCGCTCCGGGTCGATGGTCAGCAGCAGGAAGATCTCGCTCAGGTACTGCTGCAGGGACTGGCGATGGGTGGCGATGGTGGTCCACAGGACGGGTTCGGCGGCGCCGTCGATGTAGGGTCCGCGCAGCAGGCGCACCAGGACCTGGCGGATCTCCAGCGAGAAGGAGCCGGTGTCGCCGGCGAACAACGCCCGTTCGCCACGGTAGGCGGCGGCGAGGCCGGGCGCGGAAGGCGGGGGGACGTCGTCGTACTTCCGGGCTCCGGGGGCGGCGGATTCGGTGCGCAGGGTCATGGCGAGGAGTCCTTCGTGAACGTGATCAGCGGCAGGTGGGCGGTGCGTTCGGAGCCGTCGATTTGGGTGAAGCGGACCGTTTCCCGGCCGGCGGCGTCGACGTCTTGCTCGCTGCCGCGCGCCGCGAGGATCAGGCCGCGGATGGAGTTCAGGTGCCGCAAGTCCCGGGGCAGGTCCGCATAGACGTCCGCCAGGGTGGCGCGGCCGTTGCGGGTCGCGCGGGCCCGGCCGACGGCGGCATGCAGGGCCGGCATGTCCGGCTGCGGCGTCGCGGGCGTGCGGTGGATGTCCGCGTCGCTGAGGGCCGGCGGCGCGGCAAGCCGGGGCGGGGGAATGTGGTCATCCGGGTTGAAGATGCCCAGCCCGGCGAGCGTTTCAAAGGCGGGGATGTAGAGCAGCGGTTCGACGACCGGGGTGCGCGGGCGCAGACGTGCACCCGCCACGGCCTGCAGGGCGGCGTGGATGGCCTTGCGCAGCAGCACCGATTCCCGGAACTCCTCCGACATCACGTAGCCGTGCAGGCTCTCGGACAGGCGGCCGTAGATGGCGTGGACGTCCGCGGCCTGGCGGCGCAATTCCCGCAGGAGCGTGGCGAGGTTGGTGCGTTCGTCGGTGGTGAGCCCGTCGATGAAGCCGCGCTCCAGGACTTCGTTGATGGATTGCCGGAACCGGGCCTGCTGGACGGGGTCGTTGAGGAATTCGGTGAATCCTTGGAAGGTGGCCCCTTCGGCCGTGCCGCGCAGGGCCTTGTCGCCCTCCAGGACCTGGCCCACGGCGACCCCCTTGGTGACGGAGGATTCCATGATTTCCTGGCGAATGCCGTGGAGCATGATTTCCACGCCGTCGCGCATGCGCTTGAAGTCCGCCGGCAGGCCGGACGCCAGATCCAGCACGCTGCGGGCCGCGGCCGCGGCGGATTCGTCCGAGAGGACGGCCGGGTTTTGGCCGTTCTTCAGCGCCTCAATTTCGCCCTGGCGCTCGGCGATCTCCGCCGCAAGTTGGGCGATGCGGCTCTCCGGGTTGGGGTCGGTCTGGAAGGAGAGCGTCTCAATGCTGGTCAGCAGGGTGCTTAGCCGGGAGCTGTTCAGGTTGGTGCGCTCCACCGTGAAGCTCTCCAGGAAGGTGAGCACCCGCGATGTTTCGGCCGTGGGTTCGTAGATGAATTTCCCGTCCACCATGGGGCGGGCCAGGAACTGGCTGCGTACCCAGGAATCGGCATAGTTGGAGGCTTGCCAGGCGTCATTGAGACTCAGAAACTCAAGCCGCAGTTCCTTCATGAAGGCGGCAAGGTCGGCGTGGAATTCCTCCAGCGGGACGCGCTGGCGGGCGGGGGTGAACTCCGCCCGCAGGAACGCCACCGTCCACGGCGCCGCCTGCATCAGCTTCCACCCCGGGCTGTGCCGCAGCCGTTCCTGGGCGTGCCAGTGCGCAACGGCGGTTTCGGTGGAGCGCATGGGGTCCTTCGGGGTGGCAGCGGCGGGTCGTGGCGCGAGGCGTGGCGGTCTCCCCATTTTAAGCCATGGCGTGCGGCTCCCCGCCCGGCCCTGAACTGGCCCGCACTAGATGTCGGATTTCCCCTCGAAAATGAGTTTTTTGGACATCAATTGCGGGTAGGTTGACACACCCCCCAGCACTGCGCCGGGCCCGGAGAGCCGTCTACGGCTGGCCGCCGTCAACGGTGATCAATGACCCGGTCGTGTAGCTTGAGGCATCGCTGGCGAGGTACAGCGCAGTGCCGACGATCTCATGGGGTTGCCCCCCTCGTTTCAGGGCGAATGAGTCGGCGCGCTTGGCGAAGGCCTCTTCGTCCCAGGACTTGCTCACATCCGTCAGGAACGTGCCGGCGATGATCGCGTTGACACGCACGGTGGGGCCAAAGGCATGCGCCATGCCGATCGTGAGCGCGTTAAGTCCGGCCTTCGCTGCGGCATAAGGGAGGATGTGCGGCCGCGGGTGCACGGACCCGGCACTTGAAATGTTGATGATCGAGCCTCCGCTGCCCGCAGCCATCCGCTCGCCAATCAGGGCACAGAGTCTGTACGGCCCTTTGAGATTGACGTCGATGACCTTGTCGAACAATTCCTCGCTCAGGGACGACGGGGAGTCGTAGAGCGGGGACATCCCCGCGTTGTTAATAAGGACGTCCACCCGGCCGAACTGCCCATATGCGGCATCGACGAGCCCGGGGAGAGCATCCCACTTGCCCACATGCGCGCCGATGCCTACGGCGCGCCGACCCGTTTCCTGATGGATCAGGTTGGCGTATTCCGTACACGCCTCTTCATTGCGGCTTGCGATAATGACGTCGGCGCCGGCCTCCGCCAGTCCGCGCACCATGGCACGTCCGAGTCCACGGCTTCCGCCGGTGACGAGTGCTACGCGCCCCGTGAGGTCAAACGAGATGGGTGTCATTGGTTCCTCGCTAAGGATGGGGAGGTGTCGATAGATACTTAATATCATAATCATAGATCGAGGCTGGTGTACGTGTGCCGGAGACTTGAGTGGCCGACAAAAGGAGTGTTATCCTAATAATGATTGTCACAAGCAGGGGTGGACAGCACAAACGCCGCGTCAACGCGATCCATCGAGTAGGCGTAAGTGCGCCGATGGGTTCCATGGGACCGGAAGTCGTCTCCAGCGCGGTCACCTTGCTCGGCTCGCATAAAACATGATTTATCAGTGGCAGCATTCTGGCGGTGGATTCGGGGGAATTATCGCCTTGGCGTTCTTTTTTATCCCCTATTGAACGGGCCGCTTGAGGCATTTTCCGCGCTACGATGAGGATAATGATAGAAATGTTGGCACAGAGTACAGGAATGGGCATGTTAACGACTCAGAAACGCCGGCCCCAGAAGGTCGCCATGCTCGTGGCCCAGCAGATCATGAGCGATGTCTCCCGGAATAAAGTGAAGCCAGGTGACCGTCTCCCTCCTGAGCGAGTCATGCTCGAAAAGTACGAGATCGGACGCGGCACCCTTCGCGAAGCGTTGCGACTCCTGGAGTTCCAAGGTGCAATTGCGCTCAAGTCCGGACCCGGCGGAGGTCCCATACTCCTGAGTCCCGATGCATCGCATCTGGCGAACAGTCTCTTGCTCCTGATGCAAATGCGCGGGGCGCCTTACCGGACCGTCGTTGAAGTGCGCCAGTGCATTGAGCCAGTCACCAGTCGGCTCGCCGCAACCCGAATCGATGATCGGGCACTTGAGCTGCTGGAAGGAACAATTACTCGGATGCGCAAAGGCGTAGACGATGAAGAGCAGTTTTTCCAAGCCAACAAGGAATTCCATGATGTCATTGCCTGGTCATCGGGCAATCCATTACTCGGTCATTTCAATGAATCGTTGATGGGAATCATGGACGGGACGGCGATTGGAATCGACTACCCCACGCATCGGCGTGCCGCGATAGTCAAGGCACACGAGGGCATCTATCAGGCGATGCTTGCGCACGATCCCGACAAGGCGGAAGAGCGAATGCGCGAGCACGTTGATGCGTACTCCACCTACGCGGAACGCAAGTTCCCTGAGGTGCTTGACCGCTTKGTTCTTTGGGAGCATGCCAATCAAATCTAGCCGGCGACCACGGTGGATTCCGTCATCAGGCGGCGATCGCCGTGATGCCGTGGGGTCCTTGGGACTTCCGTAGCTAATCCAATGCGCGGTCATGCCCATGGTCGGTCGGCAACGCTGCCGGCCGGGCGAATTCCAGGGGTCGATATGTGCTCGAGCCTTCCATGAAGTCCCTCAAGCACCGGGAGTCTGCCGCGCCCGGACAAATGGCGCGCCGCGAACCGGCCGGCGCGCACCGCGCCGGACGGCCGTTCTTCGAGCCGGGCGCGCGTCGGAGGGCGCCGACGTCAGGGACATCCTCGCCGGCCACGGCCGATTCCGCGGCGAAACCGGCGGCGACGCTCGCCGGTCCATCCAACGCCCTGACCCGGCGCAGTCATGCCGCCCCGTCCGCGGTCCGAGCGCCCGGGCCTCGCGCAGCCACGCGCCGTTGCGGCCGGGACGACCCGAAGTCACCACCAATTGTCGGCCCACACCGTTCCTGGCCACCTCCAGATTGACAGACGCCCCGATTCCGGGACCTACAGTAGGTAAGACTTGCAACCAATAACTATGTACACGATTAGTATCATTCGCTACAATAGTCGTAATGGTGAGGCGGTCCGCAGGTGACCTTGCCGAATCAACGGTTGATGAATTTCCCTACGGGCTGAACTGACACGAGGTAGTGATGACTGATTTCCAACTCTCCGCCGAGCAACTCGAGCTGCAAACTCTTGCCGCAACGGTTGCACGCGAGGTTTACGCTCCGCTGGCCGATGGGTGGGAGGAAAAGCATGAGCCACTTCCACAGTCCGAGGTCCAGCGCCTGGCCGACCTGGGTTTTTTGGGAATCTGCATACCAGAGGAGTATGGGGGTTCCGGCGCGCCGCTCATGGATGCACTCCTGGTTATCGAGGAGCTGGCCAAGGTCTGTCGTCCCGCCGCTTTCCAGGTTTTCGAGGCCAACGTTGGTCCGGCCCGGGTGATCGAATTCTTTGGAACGGCGGAACAGCGCAAGCGGTTCCTCCCGCGCGTCCCCACGGGTGAACTGACGATGGCCATCGGCATTTCCGAGCCGGACGCCGGCTCGGCGGCGACCGACATGCGCACCACCGCGCGGATCGAAGGCGACGAGATTGTGATCTCGGGGAACAAGCGTTGGATTTCCAATGGTGGCCACGCCGACCATTACCTGATCTACTGCAGAATGAATGACTCGCCCGGCGCCAAAGGCATCGGGGCCGTCGTCGTGCCGGCCAATGCGCCGGGGGTTTCCTTCGGTCAGCGCGAAAAACTCATGGGGTGGAAGGGGATCCCCTCGGCAGACATCTACTTCGACAAAGCACGCGTTCCGCTGTCCAACCTCGTCGTGGACGCCGGAGGCTTCGGAAAACTGTTCGGCGTCTTCTCCATTGAACGTCTGGGCAATTCGACCATGTCGCTGGCGATTGGCCAGGCGGCGCTCGACAAGACGATCGCCTATGTGCAGGAGCGTGAGCAGTTCGGGCGCTCCATCGTCGAATTCCAGAACGTGCAGCAAACGGTTGCAGACATGAAGATCCAGGTCGAGGCCGCCCGCCTGCTGATCCGCAGGGCGGCAGTCAACGCCGGCCGCGGGTTGCCGGATACGCTGGAGGTCTCCGTCGCCAAGTGCTATGCAAATGAGATGGCGAAACGGGTATCGGATTTGGGCATGCAGATGCACGGCGGCAACGGCTACACGGTTGAATACGGCATGGAGCGCCTTCATCGCGATGCCCACGGTTGGGCCATCGCCGGGGGCACCCCAGCCATTCAGAAGGTCCGCATCGCATCCGAACTGTTCGGGCGCGGTTTCAACCAACGCGTGGGGAGCGCCGTATGACCGAGTTCTCCTGGGAGCTCCCGCCCGCCTATGGCGCGTTGCGTGAGGAGGCCCGCGCCCTCGCCGCCTCGGTCGCCCACTTGGCCGCAGAAGCCGACGAGGCCGACTCGTTCGTCCCCGACGTGCGCGCGGCTCTCGCCGAGAGCGGGCTGGGGGCGCTGATGGTGGCCACCGAATACGGCGGCCGTGGTGAGAAGGTCGACTCGCTCGCGGTCACGGTGGTGCGTGAGGTGCTCGCGGGAGAGTGCGGGCATCTGGATTCGATGTTCGCAATGCAGGGCATCGGGTCCTTTGCGATCTCGCATGCCGGCAGCGATCGACTGAAGAAGGAGTG
Source organism: Specibacter sp. RAF43 (assembly GCF_052114065.1). Classification (NCBI taxonomy): domain Bacteria; kingdom Bacillati; phylum Actinomycetota; class Actinomycetes; order Micrococcales; family Micrococcaceae; genus Specibacter; species Specibacter sp. RAF43. The sequence goes on from NZ_JBFREA010000014.1 coordinate 27,492, forward strand.
GCTGCCCAAGGTGGGCGCCCTTGAGGCCATTGCCGCGCTGGCACTCACCGAACCGGGCGTCGGGTCGGACCTGAAGGGACTCAACACCACGATCAGGACCGTGGGCGATGAGATCATTGTTGCGGGTCACAAATCCTTTATCACCAATGCCGGTGATGCCGACTTTTACTGCGTGCTGGGGCGGGAGGGTGACGGATACACCCTCGTGCTGGTACCCGCAGGGCTGCCCGGCGTCACGGTGTCAAAGCCGCATCAAATCATCGCGCCGCACGTGCTGGGCGATGTCATTTTCGACAACGTCCACGTGCCTGTCGAGAACCGCATTGGCGACGCCGGCAAGGGCTTCCCGCTCGTGTTGGCTACGCTGGCCACCTTCCGCGTCTCAGTGGCAGGAGCCTCGATCGGCCTTGCCGAGGCGGCGCTGCGCGAGGCACTGAACCATGCAAAGGATCGTGAGCTGTTCGGCACGCCGCTGACACGTCTCGGCGGCGTGCCCGCAGCGCTCGCTACGTGCTGGACGGATATCGAGATGGCACGGTCCTTGACCTACCGGGCCGCCGCGGCCGCCGCGGCCGATCCGCTGGCAAATCTGCATCTGTCCTCCATGGCAAAGGTCGCGGGTACCGAAGTCGCCGGCCGGGTAACGGACCGCTGCGTGCAGATCATGGGCCGCTTCGGCCTCGTGCGCGGCAGCAAGATCGAGCGTCTCTACCGGGAGGCCCGCCCCATGCGCATTTACGAGGGCTCAACGGAAGTCATTCTTGACTCTCTCGCCAAGCAGCTCGTCAAGCGAGGCCTGCCATGATCATCGATGCGCACTGCCATGTGTGGCCGGATCACCTGGCCGAACGACTGGTGACCGCCCGGCCTGCCGGTTTGGACGCCGTTGGCGACGGTACCCTTGACGGACTCCGACGCTCCATGGACGCGGCCGGTATTGATATGGCCTGCACGCTGGCGATCGCCAACGAGGCCCGCCATGTCTCACGCACCAACGATTTCATCGGCGGCGTGGACCGCTCCCGCTTCATCCCCTTCGGGACCGTGCACGCGGGGTTGAGCATCGAGGAGAACCTCGCGTCCCTTCGGGACAACGATATTCGCGCGGTCAAGTTCCACCCGAATTTCCAGGGCATGTCACTCGGGAGCGAAGAGACCGCCGACATCTTCGCCGCCCTCGCCGACAACGGCATCTCGGTGCTCTCGCACGTCGGCGCCGGCAGCGACGACGCCGCCCACGAACGCGGGGCCCCCCACCACATCGCCGGCATCGTTGACTCAATTCCGCACCTGCGCTTCATCGCCTGCCACTTCGGCGGCTACCACCGCCTCGGCGAGGCTGAACAGAGCGTGCTGGGGAAGAATGTGTGGCTTGAAACATCGTGGCCGCCAAGCGTCTCGGAGCTCGGAGCCGAGCGCATCCGTTCCCTCATCGAGGCACACGGCTTCGAACGTTTTGTTTTCGGCTCGGACTGGCCCATGGCCGACCCGGGCCGGGAGATTCGCGTGATCCGTTCCATTGGGCTAAGTACCGAAGCTGAACAAGCGATACTCGGCAACAATCTCGCCGCCCTGCTCGGGGTGGGCGACCTGAAAGGAAACTCATGAAGACAGTGCGTTTGGGCGCCGGCATGGCGTTCTGGGGTGACAGCGTCAAACCCGCTGCCGAGATGATCCGAAAAGGGGAGATTGACTATCTCTGCTGCGACCATCTGGCAGAACTAACGATGTCGATCCTGGCCAAGCAGCGCAAGAAGGACCCCAGCCACGGCTATACCCGTGACGTGCTGGCCCTGCTTGAGGGCGTGCTGCCAATAGCGCTCGAAAAGGGCACCAGGATCATCACGAATGCCGGTGGCGCCAACCCGCAGGCCTGCGCCGACCGCATCGTTGAGCTCATCAAGGAAATGGGACTGAGCGAGGTGAGGGTTGCCGTCGTCACCGGTGACGACATCGAGCCCGAGATCGACAGTCTCATGGCGGCCGGTGTTCCTTTCGCCAACATGGATACCGGAAAGCAATTGGCCGACGTACGCGACCGCCTGACCCACGCCGCCGTCTATACGGGGTCCGAAGGCATCGTCGAAGCGCTCGCCGGCGGAGCCGACATCGTGGTATGCGGCCGGGTCACCGATATTGCCCTGTATCTCGGCCCCCTCATCCACGAGTTCGGCTGGAAATGGGATGATTGGGACCGGCTGGCCCGGGGGACCGCCCTGGCGCATGCGATTGAATGCGGCGGCCAGGCCACCGGCGGACTCTACGCCGGCGGGTGGCAGGATGTGCCGAGCCTGGAAACGCTCGGCTACCCCATCGCCGAAGTCTTTGAGGACGGCACTGGCATCATCACCAAGACCCCGGACACCGGTGGCCGAGTGGATGTCGGGACCGTCTCCGAACAGATGGTCTATGAGATCCTGGACCCGAGCAACTACCTCACGGCCGATGTCATAGCAGACTTCTCCCAAATACGTTTGGAAGAGGTCGGCGAGGACAGGGTCAAGCTCTCCGGTGTGACGGGCAAGCCCCGCCCGGAAACGCTGAAGGTCAACATGGGCTACCGTGCCGGCTTCATCGGCGAGGCGGTCTTCACCTACACGTGGCCGGACGTCTACGCGAAGGCCCAGCGCGGCCTCGAATTCCTGCGCAACCGCCTCAAGCGCGAAGGCTTTGAGTGCCAAGAAGACATCGTCGAGTACATTGGGCACAATTCGGCGTGGGGGAGAGTGGTTGCGGAGCCCGACGACCCGGACCGCCTGGAGCTTGTCGTGCGCTATGCCGCGCGGTGCGCTGACGCCGAGAACGCTCGCAAGATGTTCACCGAAAGCGTGCCGCTGTACAACAACGGACCTGCGGGCGTATCCGGCGTGGGTACCCGCCCGCCGCTCAAGGAACTCTACGGCCTCTGGTCGGCCCTCATCCCCCGCGAACACATCCGGCAGTCCGTCCGATACCTGGAGGTTTAACTGTGAGTACGAAACGTGTCGCCGATCTGGCGCATGGCCGTTCGGGAGACAAAGGAGATACCTGCAACGTCGGTATCGTCGCCTACGACGCCGAGGGTTTTGAGATCCTCAAGGACTACCTGACCGAGGATGCCGTGAAGGAGCATTACGGTGACCTCGTCAAGGGCACCGTGACCCGTTACGAGCTGCCGAACATCCATGCCTTCAACTTCGTTTTGACCGGGGCGCTCAACGGTGGCGGTACCCTGTCGCTGCGTTCGGATCACCTCGGCAAGGTCATGTACGCGTGGCTGCTGCGCATGGAACTTCCGGAGGTGGCGGCATGAAGAACGTCACGGGGGCCGAGGACGCCGTCGCCCGTCTGTGGAATCCGGGCACCGTGGCGCTTATTGGGGCCTCCAGCCGCCCCGGAACCCTGGCCTGGTGGCCACAGCGGTTGATGCAGCAGTTCGGTTTTGCCGGGCGTGTCATCCCCGTGAATCCGAACCGGGCCGAGATCGAGGGTTTGCCATGTGCTCCGAGCATTGGTGCCATTGAGGGACCCGTGGATGTTGCCGTTGTGACCTTGGACAATCTCGGAACCGCCCGCGCCGTGGCCGAGTGTGCGGCGGCCGGTGTTGGCGCCGTGATCTTGCCCGCGCAGGGTTTCGGCGAGAGCGGCGACGAGGGCAAGGCCATCGAGCGCGGCATGCTGGAGGTCGCACGGTCGGCGGGAATGCGGATCCACGGACCCAATACGGATGGTTTGGCCAATTTCGCCACCGGCGCCGTAATGTCGATTCAGCCGGTGTTGGGCCAGGGCGTGGACGTCGGTGAGGTTGCCGTCATCACGCAAAGCGGCGCGACCGCGGGGTCCCTTATTTCGCGGCTCAAGGCGGAGGGAATCGGCTGCCGGCTCTATGCCAGTGCCGGCAATGAGATCGACCTGGGTCTGGCCGACTACCTTTCCGTTGCCCTGCAGGATCCGAATGTGAAGATGGTTCTCTCCTTCATCGAGGCCATCCGCCGCCCGGAGGACTTCGTCAAGGTTGCGGCCCTGGCGGCCGAGTTGGGCAAGCCGATCGTGGTGATCAAGGTTGGCCGGACCCGGGAGGCGGCCGCGCGCGCGGCCGCGCATACCGGTGCGCTGGCCGGGGAAGACCGCATTTACGACGCCTTGTTTGATTCCCTGGGTATTGTCCGGGTGGAGGAGCTCAGTGAGCTGGTCGCGATAGCGAAACTGCACCTGGCAACAGGGGCGATCGCTTCAAACAGGATCGGCATCATGTCTGTGTCCGGTGGGCAGGCCGGCACGCTCGCCGACCGGGCGGCGAGCTTCGGTCTCCGTCTCCCGGAGCTTGCGCCGTACACGCAGGACGCGCTTTCCTCCCTGTTCCCGCACGGCAACGCACTTAATCCGTGTGACCTCACGGGGGACATTGCCAAGAAGCCTGAGCTTGCGGCCGCGGCGTACGCCGTGTTTGACGACGACGCGTCGGTTGATTTCCTTGTCTATGCCCGCAAGAACCTGACCGGCGACGTCGGACAGCAGAGCGTTGAGGCGTTGGCCATGGAACGGTCCAAGCGTCGGTTGCCGTTGGCTGTCTACTCGATGGACGGGGTGGTGAATGAGCTCGAGAGCAAGATTTATCACTCTCAGGGAATCCCCATCTTCACGTCGGCAAGTGAGCTTTTTGCCGGGGTTCGCGGCCTCGCAAAATTCAATGCACGGCCCGCCGTCCGCGCCATCGCGAACAATGTTGAGCCTGTTGCGTCCATACCCTCCGATGCGAGCGGTGTGCTCAGCGACGAGCACGCCAAGAGCCTGCTGGGGGCGTATGGCATTTCATTTCCCGCGGAGCGCGTCGTCACCGATGCCGCGACCGCCGTCGAAACAGCCGAGGCCATCGGTTACCCGGTCACGTTGAAGATCGTGAGCGAGCGGATCACGCACAAAACCGAAGTCGGCGGCGTTCTGCTTGGCGTCTCCGGCGAGAGCGCAGTGCGGGAGGGCTTTGCCCTACTGATGGAGCGTGGTCGAACCGCCCTGGCCGGCGATGATCCCGAGGGCATCCTCATCCAAGAGCAGATCACCGACGGTGTCGAAATTATCACCGGCCTGGTCATCGACGAGCAGTTCGGCCCGTTTGTGCTCGTCGGCACGGGTGGCGTCATGGCCGAACTCCTTGACGACGCCGTCCTGCGTCCGGCACCCGTCACCGCCGCCGAGGCCCGCGAAATGATCGGCACCTTGCGGGGGCGCGCACTGCTCACGGGATTCCGCGGCGCCCCGCCGGCAGACATCGACGCCCTGGCCGAGACGATAAGCAGCCTCTCACGGCTGGGCCGGGACCACGCTGAGGTAATCAGCGAACTAGACCTCAACCCCGTGCTTGTCCGTCCCGCCGGCAGAGGCGCCGTTGCCGTCGACGCGCTCGTGGTCCTCAGCGAGAGGGTGCGGGGATGAGCGACCTTGTCCTTTCGGAGCGCCGGGCCAGCATGATGGTGCTCACGCTCAACCGCCCGAAAGAACGGAACCCCCTGGATCAGGGCTCCTCGGAAGCGCTGCGCGCGGCGCTGCGCGCGGCCTTTGCCGACGACGCCGTACGCTCGGTAGGGATTACCGGCGCCGGTGACGCGTTCTGCGCAGGCGGGGACCTCCGGCAGATGGCGCGGTTCTCCCAGATCCCCGTCGAGGAGGCTTACGCCTGGCCGCAGGCCATTGTGGCGCTGCACAAGGACATGCTCGATGCCCCCAAACCCGTCGTGGCCGCCGTGAACGGACCCGCGTTCGCCGGCGGCATGGGACTGGCCGGCATGTGCGACATCATTATCGCCGGGCGGGCAGCCAGCTTTGCGATGCCTGAGGTGAAGCTGGGCCTGTTCCCCATGATCATTGTGGCGCACCTGGCCCGTGCGATACCGCGGAAGCTGCTGCTCGAGATGATGATGACAGGTGATCCGATCGACGCAGACGAAGCGTACCGGATCGGTTTTGCCAATCGTGTCTGCGAGCAGGACGAGCTCGATAACATGCTGGCCGAGTATGCCACCAAGTTCGAACGCGTCAGCCCCCTGGCGCTGCGGCTCGGGCGCAAGTCGTTTGCGTTGCTCTCGGATATGCCCGCCAGCCAGGCGCTGGATGCCGCCCAATTCTTCAACCTGCCTTTCTTCCTCGGCAGTGATCTTCGCGAGGGAGTGGATGCATTCTTTAACAAGCGCAAGCCGCAATGGATCCCGGAAGGCGAGCAATCCAATGACTGATGCCTATATTGTGGGCGCCCTGCGCACCCCCGTCGGGCGGCGCGATGGCGGCCTGTCGGGCGTGCACCCGGCAGATCTCTCGGCCCATGTCATTGCGGGGATCGTCAGCAATACGGGCGTGGATCCTGAACTGATCGACGATGTCATCTGGGGGTGTGTCGGCCAGGTTGGCGCGCAGGCATTCAATATCGGCCGAACGGCCGTGCTATCCGCCGGACTGCCAGAGACGGTGCCTGCCACCACGATTGATCGGCAGTGCGGCTCGTCGCAGCAGGCTCTCCACTTTGCCGCCCAGGCCATCCGGTCCGGCGATCAGGATCTTGTGATCGCCGGCGGAGTGGAGTCGATGAGCCTGATCCCCCTGGGATCCGCAGCGCAGCTGGGCGAGAAGGCGGGGATGGGCCATCCGCGCTCGGGCGCCAGATGGGCCGAACGCTACGGTGAGCAGGAGTTCAGTCAATTCCGGGGCGCGGAAATGATTGCCGACCAATGGGATGTGTCGCGGGACGACATGGAAGATTTTGCGCTGCGCAGCCACCGTCTGGCGGCCCGGGCCGTGGACAGCGGCGTGTTCACCCGGGAAATTCTCCCGTTCGGCGAGGTTTATCAGGATGAGGGACCCCGGCGCGACACCAGTCGCGAACGAATGGGCGCCCTCGCCACCCTCGTGCCGGGCGGCCGGATGACGGCGGCCGTGGCCAGCCAAATATCCGACGGAGCGGCGGCTTTGATGATCGCCTCGGAGTCCGCCTGCAGGCGCATGAACCTGACACCGCTCGCACGTGTACACACCAGCGCCGTCGTCGGTTCCGACCCGGTAAAGATGCTCAGCGGACCGATTCCCGCAACGCTGAGGGTACTGGAGCGCGCAGGGCTGACGGTGGAAGATATCGACGCCTTCGAGGTCAATGAGGCCTTCGCCCCGGTGGTCCTCGCATGGCAAAAGGAAGTCGGCGCCGCCATGGACCGGGTCAACGTCAACGGGGGCGCCATCGCCCTGGGGCATCCGCTGGGGGCGACGGGGGCGCGGCTGATGACGACGCTCGTGCACCACCTGGTGCGGACGGGCGGACGCTACGGCCTGCAGACCATGTGTGAGGGCGGCGGCATGGCCAACGCCACCATCATCGAGCGACTCTAACAGCTCTCCGCCCCGGGGCCCGGGCCGCAGGCAAGCGCGCCCGGGGGGTGCTGTTTTTCGGCATTTCCACCTCTTGACGTTCGCTAATTCATATGCAACATTATTACTAATGACATTCGCTTGTAGGGTTAAGGAGAACGTGTGACAACGGAACTGGCAATGGCGGTAGAAGAGGATGTCGCGGGACTGCGGCAGCTTGTCCGCGCCTGGGGAATGGAAAGAGTTCGCCCGCACTTCAAGGACCTGGAAGACGCGGCGGAGTTCCCGCGGGAGCTGTATCGCGAGCTGGGTGAGCTTGGCGTCTACGGATGCTGCTTCCCGGAAGAACTCGGCGGCATCGGCGCAGGTTTCGCCGCCCTCGCAGCGGTAGCCGAGGAACTCGCCTACATCTACCCTCCATTGTCGGCCGGCATGAACCTGCAGGCCGCCACGGTGCCCCTGACGATCGCGAACTGGGGCAGTGAAGAGCTCATCCAGCAATACGTCCCACGGCTGCTGTCGGCGGAGATTCTCGGCTGCAATGCCATGACCGAGCCGGACGGCGGATCCGACTTCCTCGGCGCCATGCGCACCCGCGCCGTGCGCGACGGCGACGACTATGTCATCAACGGCGCGAAGATGTGGATCACGAACGCAAATGTCGCCGACGTCGCGATCGTATACGCCAAGACCGACCCCGCCGCCGGTCACAAGGGTGTCACGGCGTTCGTCGTTCCGACAGACTCCGCGGGATTCTCCACCCGCCGCGTTCCCTGCCGCGTGCTCGGGAAACTGATGCCGACCAATGAGGTCTTGCTGCAGGACGTGCGGGTTCCGGCCTCGAACATCCTCGGGGCCGAGGGCCAAGGCTTTGTCGTGGCCATGAACGCCATGGATTACGGGCGCCTGTCGGTCGCGGCCCGATCCGTCGGCCTCGCTGCAGCGTGCCTGGATGCCTCACTTGAGTACGCCAATCAGCGAGAGGCCTTCGGACAGAAAATCGGGAACTTCCAGCTGATCAAGAAGCAGCTGGCCGACATGACGTGTGACGTCGCGGCCGCCCGCGCCCTTGTCTCGGCCGCCGCCGCACGGTACGACGCCGGTGACATCGCCACACGCGAGAGCTCCATCGCGAAGTACTTCGCGGGCGAGATCGGCAACCGCGCCGCGCAGGCCACCGCCGAAATCTTTGGCGGCTTCGCCTTCAGCGACGAATTCCCGGTCAGCACGTACGTCAATTACGCCAAGCTGTGGCAGACCGGCGAAGGGTCGGCGAACATCCAGGCAGTCCTCATCGCCGACGACGCACTGGGATGGAAGCGGATGGACCGGCACAAGACGGTCCTGAAGAAAGGCGCTACAGCATGACTGGCTTGAAGTTCGGCATCCTACCGACGCCCATTTACGGGGCCGAGACTCCCTATCGCAAGCAGGTCACCGAGCATGAGGAGCTGGTCGCTTCGGCTGAACAGCTCGGCTTCGAGTACATGGTGGCGGGGCAGCATTTCCTCGGTTCCGAACTGCGCTACTTCCAGCCGGTCCCTTACCTCACGCACCTCTCGCACGCGGCTCCCACGATGCACGTCGTCACCGGAATCATGCTGCTCTCGATGGCGAACCCCGTCGATATGGCCGAACAAATTGCCACCCTCGACGTCTTGACCAACGGCAAGACAGTCTTTGGGGTCGGATTGGGGTACTCGGACCGTGAATTCAAGGCGTTCGGCGTCAGCCCCAAACAAAAGGTCTCACGCTTTGAGGACGGGCTCGAGCTCATCAAGGCGCTGTGGTCGGGCGAGCGGGTCAATTATCAAGGCCGCTACTGGACCGTCGAAGACGTCCAGCCGGCCGTTCTGCCGGCGCAGCCCTCAGGCCCCCCCATCTGGATCGGCGGGCAGGCCGAGCCGGCCATCCGTCGCGCAGCCCTGCTGGGTGACGCCTGGTATGCCCCGCCCTTCCCGAGTCATGAGGGTTTGGCGAAGCTGCGGGCAACGTACCTTGCCGTCAGGGAAGAGGCCGCCCTGGCTACGGACGGCGACTTTCCCCTGCGACGTGAACTGATCGTGGCGGACACGCGGGCCGAGGCAGCGCGGCTGGCCGCCGAACGCAGCGCCCTGCGCTACAGCACCTACCGCTCCTGGGGGCTTTCGGGCCAGAACACTCCGACCAAGGCGCCGACCGGCGGGATCGAAATCGAAGACCAGTTCATCCTTGGCTCACCCGATGAAGTCGTCGACCAGCTGGGTGCGCTTCAAGAAGACCTTGGCATGACGCACTTCATGTTTAAGTCCCACTGGCAGGGTCTGCCGCACGCCGATGCCATGCGCCAGCTTGAGCGCTTCGGTACCGATGTGCTCCCGAAGTTGATTTGAGAGAAGCAAATCAGCGGATCGCCGCTTTCATTACCCGCAACCCAAGCAGCCCGATAAAGAGAGAGTAAAACCAATGGCACAGAAGCGCCCTGGAATGATGATCGCAATGTTTGATATCCCGGAAGAGCTCGATGAAGAGTTCAACACCTGGTACAACGAGGAACATATCCCCGAAAAGGTCGGAACGGTCCCGGGATTCCTGAGGGCCCGACGGTACCAGTCTCTCGAGGGGCGGCCCAATTATGTGTGCGTCTACGAACTCGAAGACGTCAGCGTCGTCGACAATCCGGCGTATCAGTCGAATTACAAGAGTGGTTCCACGACCACGCAGTTCATGAAGTCAAAGGCGAAGACCTTTTACCGCAACGTATACATCGAAATCGGAGATTTTCAGGGCATTCCGCTGCCCGCCGACGACTGACGCTGCCCATAGTATCTTGATCAAAGGATGTCACAATGATGGAAAATTCATGTGAGCAGCTCGGTCGGCGCTTGCAGCAGATTGAAGATCGCCTGGAGATCCAAGAACTCGTCGTTCGCTACGGGTTCTTGGTTGACGACCATGATTTGAACGGGGTGAAATCACTCTTCGCCCGGAATGGGCGGCTGAGAACCAACGCCGGTCTCGTCAAGGGCGAAGGTGTCGATGGCGTCGGCGCTTACTTCGAGAGCCGTTTTGCAACGCTCGGCCCGACGAATCACTTCGTGCACGGGCACATTATCGAATTTGAAGACGATAACCGCGCCACAGGCCTGGTTTCCTCCCACGCCGAGGTTTCGCGGGATGGTGCTCCGATGTTGACGGCGATGCGTTACATCGACACGTACACGAAAGTTGACGGGCGATGGCTTTTCGAGGACAGGATTCAGTCCTATATGTACTTCGTCGATGTCCGTGAGTATGCCGAAGCCCTTGGGGCGAAGCTGCGTATCCGGACGTCCCCCGCGGATGCGCAGCCGGGAGACTGGCCTGTGTGGTTCAACGCAGACCTGGAATCCGCGGCGTCTTAGTTCGGGAATCGGCTGATGGTTTGTGCGGGAGTTTATTCACTGTCGGRGACAGTGAATAAACTCCCGTGATGAACCACATCCAATTACTTCTCCCCAGCGGCAGCGCTCACGTGCCCGCGGTCCGGGCTCCATCGACGACGATGTTCGCACCGTTCACGTAACCGCCGTCATCTGAGAGCAGGAATGCGCACGTGCCGGCAATCTCGGCCACCGTCCCCAATCTGCCCATGTATGCGGCAGCCGCCTGCTCCTGTAGCGAGGCGCCGCGGCGATCGGCCGCTTCGCGGTACATCGGAGTATCGATCGAACCGGGGGAGACAACGTTGCACCGCACCCCGGATGCTCCAAAATCGATGGCGATTGACCGACTCAGTCCCAGCACCGCGGACTTCGAGGCTACATAGGCAATCGACGACGGTCGGGCATGGGTAGAGACAACCGACCCGAAGTTGATGATCGATCCGCCTCCGGTAGTGATCATGCGGCTCAAGGCAGCCTGGCACCAGAGCAACGTGCCCGTCAGATTCACCGAAAGTGTTCGGTCCCATGTTTCCTTGGAGACTTCCAGTGCGTTCCCTGCGGCGTGGATGCCTACGACATTGACCAGGCCATCGACCCTGCCGTGGTCCCGTGTGATGTTGTTGAAGACTTCGGCGGCGAAGGATCTGTCGGTGACGTCACCGATATAACGCGTCGTGTCCGCCGAGCTGGTCCAGTCCTCCAACCCGGAATTCAGGTCGACTGCGATGACGTGGGCGCCATCCTTCGTGCATCGCTCAGCGACGGCCCGCCCCATCCCCCGTGCCGCGCCCGTAACAACAATCGTGCGGCCATAAAGATTCGACAAGATCGTTCCGCCTTCCATGCATATGTTTATTATGTATAAGACTAAGCGTGGGGGAATGGCCTGGCAAGGGTTTCCCGTGGTTGAATAAGTGGAAATTGCTATATATAGTTATATCCATATTTGTGGTTAGTCTGCGGTTGGGAACGGGAGGGTGCATGGTAACGGGGCCGGTCTATGAGAATCTCCTGGTCGTCCGGGAGCCGGGCATGGTTTCAGTCACGCTCAATCGCCCGCACGAGGCGAACGCCCTGAGCCCCGCCCTCGCTGACGAGTTCTGCGACGTGATATCGAGTTCGGATGGAGATCCGGAATGTCGCCTTGTTGTCATCCGGGGGAGCGGGAAGTTCTTCTGTGCCGGCGGCGACGTCGTCGGCATGGCAACGGCGGATGATCAGGGTGGATTTCTCGCAGACCTGGCCGGGACCTTGCATCAAGGCATCCTCCAACTCGCGGGCTCCCGCCTCGTGACGATCGCCGTCGTCCAGGGTCCGGCGGCAGGCGCGGGACTGGGCCTGGTCCTCAACGCTGATATCGTGCTCGCCTCGCCGAAGGCATCCTTTGTCAGTGCCTACGGCGCTATTGGACTTACCCCGGACTGTGGGGTCTCTTATCTGCTTCCGAGGGTGATCGGGCGGCGCAAGGCCACCCAAATGCTCCTGACCCAGCGTGTTGTGGGTGCGCAGGAGGCGTTGGACTGGGGACTGGTGACCGAGCTGGTCGGCGAGGACGAACTGGAGGCCAGGACCCGGGAAGTTGCGGCCGAATTGCTGCGCGGTTCCGCGCACGCACTTGCCGGGACAAAGCGGCTGCTAAACGCCGCGAACCTCACCGACTACTCCGGACATCTGCGGGACGAGGCAGCCACCATCTCGCGGATGATTACCTACCCCGAGACCCGCGCGCGGGTCGACGCATTCTTGCGGCGCTCGGAAGACCGAGGCAAGAAAGTTGATCGGGAAGCGGAACCACAGACCGCTCCAAGCGGGCCGGGGGCTTCCGCCCGTGCTCAAAATGTCCGAGTGCAAGTTGCTGAAGGAGTGAACCAGTGAAGATCGTAGTTCTTATCAAACAGGTGCCGGATACCGAAGAGGAACGGACGCTTGATGCGGTGACGGGTGGGCTTGACCGCCAGACCGGAGAGAACGTGGTGGACGAGGTGGCTGAGCGCGCGCTTGAGGCCGCACTAAGTTACAAGGACGCGCACAAGGGCACGGAGGTGGTCCTCGTGTCGATGGGGCCGGCCACCGCCAACCAGGCCCTGCGCAAGTGTCTGTCAATGGGAGCCGATTCGGCCGTGCACGTCCTTGACGACACGCTCGCCGGCTCCGATATTGGCCGGACTTCCGCGGTGCTCGCCGCCGCCCTGCGACACACCGGATTCGATGTGATCATCGCCGGCAATGAGTCGACGGATGGGCGTGGCGGAGTGGTGCCGGCGATGGTTGCCGAGCATCTCGGTCTCCCGCATCTGAGTTTCATGAACTCCGTGGAGATCGCCGACGACACGGTCGTCGGGGAGCGGGCGGCCGAGAACGGGACGCTTCGGGTGCGCGCGTCGTTGCCCGCCGTGATTTCGGTGACGGAACGTTCACCGGCGGCCCGTTTCCCGAATTTCAAGGGCATCATGACCGCCAAGCGCAAACCGCTGACGACCCTGGCGCTGGGGGACCTGGACATGGATCCGGCATTCGCCGGTGCCGGCCGCTCGGTCGTGGTTTCAACCCGTGAACGCCCGGCCCGCACCGCCGGCAAGAAGATCGTCGATGAGGGCAACGCCGGCGTTGAGCTGGCGGAATTCCTTGTTGCCGGCCGGCTGATCTAGAAAGGAATCAATCATGTCCAATATTTTGGTATTCATTGAAGTCTCGGCTGCGGGCGAGATCAAGAACACGGCGCCCGGGTTGCTCGCCGCGGCGGCAAAACTCGGCACACCGGTGGCCGTCGCAACAGTGACGCCCGGTGCCACTGAGTCGATTGCCGCAGAGCTGGGCTCCCTTGGCGCGGAGCACGTCTATGTCGCGGAGTCCACTCAGGCCGGCACGTTGCTGGTGACCCCGCAGCTGGAGGCGCTGGCCTCCGCGGTATCCGCCCTCGAGCCCGCCGCGGTCCTGGTCGCGCATTCTGTCGAGGGACGGGATGTCGCGGCCCGGCTCGCGGTGCGCACACGGGCCGGACTCCTCGTGGACGCGGTTGACGTGTGGCGAGATGGCGCCAATGTGGTCGCGGCACATTCGGTATTCGGAGGGACCTACACCACGGCGTCCACCGTGGAAGGTGGGTTGTCGATCGTGACGATTCGCCCAGGTGCGATCGAAGGGCGCGCAGCAGCGGCCACCCCGACAGTCACCCTCGTGACCGTGTCCGAGGAGACATCCCGCTCCGCGGTGATCGAGGACATAAACGAGTCCGCAGGATCTTCCGGGCGTCCGGAACTGCGTGGTGCCACGACGGTGGTCTCCGGTGGCCGCGGCCTGGGTTCGAAGGAAAATTTCGAGCTCGTCGAACAGCTTGCCACGACGCTGGGAGCGGCGATCGGCGCCTCCCGGGCGGCGGTTGATGCCGGCTACGTACCCCAGAGCCACCAGATCGGCCAGACCGGGATCACCGTGTCGCCGCAGCTGTATGTTGCATTGGGGATCTCCGGTGCAATCCAGCATCGAGCGGGGATGCAGACCGCGAAGACGATCGTGGCAATTAACAAGGACGAAGACGCCCCGATTTTTGACATCGCCGACTTCGGCATCGTCGGTGACGTGTTCACCGTGGTGCCGCAACTCATCGAGACCATCGAAGCACGCGGCAGGTAAGTACGCTCGAGTCCGCCATCGGAGAGGCAATTCAATCCATGTCTACATCGACGAAATTGAATCAAAGTGCAGTAAAGAGCAGGTGGTTCAAGCTGGTCTGGATCATCCCGGCCGCGGTCGTGGTCCTCTTTCTGGTGGTGCTCACGGCCAGATGGCTGCGTGAACTTCCGACGGTGCAATTGTTCATGACTGATTACACCGGCGCCTCACGGTCGCCGGAGGGTGCGCCGGTCGGGTTTCCCGCCTGGCTCGGGTGGCAGCATTTCCTGAACTCGTTCTTCATCCTGCTGATCATCCGGACGGGCTGGCAGGTCCGCACCGTCACCAAACCGGCGGCCCACTGGACCCGCAACAACAACGGCCTAGTCCGCACGGAGAACCCGCCGGCGAAGATCAGTTTGAATCTGTGGTTCCATCTGACCCTGGATGCGCTCTGGGTACTCAATGGAATTGTTTTCTACATCCTGATCTTCTCAACCGGACAGTGGAAGCGCCTGGTCCCAACAAGCTGGGACGTGTTCCCCAATGCCATTTCAACGGCGATCCAATACGCGTCGCTGAACTGGCCCACCGAGAACGGGTGGGTCAACTACAACAGCCTCCAGCTGCTGGCCTACTTCACCACGGTGTTCATCGCAGCGCCGCTCGCCCTGGCCACGGGCCTGCGAATGTCCGGGGCGTGGCCAAGGAACGCCGCAAGAGTGAACAAAATCTACCCGGTGGAGCTCGCCCGGGCGATCCACTTCCCGGTGATGCTCTACTTCGTCCTGTTCATCATCGCCCATGTCACCCTGGTCATGGCGACCGGAGCCCTGCATAATCTGAACCACATGTATGCCGCCCGCGACGACGGCTCCTGGGCCGGATTCTGGATCTTCGCCGGCTCACTCGTCGTGATGATCGCGGCCTGGATGGCCGCGCAACCGATGTTCCTGCGTCCCATCGCCTCCCTGACCGGCAAACTGTCCCGCTAAAGGATTTGGCCACGGGCGTTGGTGACATGCGGCGTGGCTGAGTGACAAAAAGAAGACCTCTGTGAATTGGTGCTTGCGAGAGCTATCACGAGAACCCGGAGGTCTTCTTCGTCTCCCATGTTCATGCTTTGTTGGCTCCCAAGGGCCGGCCGATACCGGGAGCACGGGGCGGCCGGGACGCAGGACCGCTCCAGTCGTCCCCACCGTTCCTCGCAACGCACCCCGGTGCGGACGGAACGGCGGATCATCCACCGTGCACAAGGTCCTCAGCCGGTACGGTCTGGCGAAGCTGGTATGGCTGGAGGGTGCCACCGGGCGAATCATCCGCCGCTACGGCTACGCCTACCTGCACAATGCGGTCGATGACCACTCACGCCTCGCCTACCGGGATCCATCACCGATGGGACGAAGGAAAACCGCTGCAGGGTTCTGGGAACACGCCAACACCTACTTCAAACCCCACCCCGAGACATGACACGCTACATCGAGGACTCCTACGACGGCCGTGACATCATGTCGTGGCCGCGCGGGGCATTTTCCCTTCACTGACCACGAGCCTCCGCCTGGCCATGCGTATCAGGATTGCCGCCGGCAACGTAACGATGCCGACCACCACCCAGGCCGCTTCAAGACTCCACCAAAGAGTGGCGAGGGCGAATAGGGAAGGGCCGGCCGCGGCGCCAAGTGCAGTGCCGAGCTGGAAACGGCCCGTGGCCCGTGCGGCTGCAGCACTTGTGTACCTGAGCAGTCCAATGAGGACGAGTCCGGGCCAGCCCCATCCGGCGGAGAAAGTCAGAATGGTCCCGATGACCGCGAGCAGAGGCTGGCCCGTGGCCATGGTGAACATGCCCACGCATCCCAGGAGGATCAGGCGCGTGGCGGGAAGCAGGCCGTCGGAGCCGTTTCGGTCGGCCCACCAACCGCCGAGAAAACGCGTGAGCAGCGAGGCAATGCTGGCTATCGCAATGACATAGCCGACGTGAACGGAAGAAAGGCCGCTGGACTGCAGTGAGAGAGCGGCATAAGCCGTGATGGCCCCGACAGGTATGGTTGCGAGCGCGCCCGCGACGGCCAGAAGGGCTATGCCACGGTTGTCTCCGGCGGGGGCCCGATCGTAGACGGCCGCGGGATTGAATCTGATGGTGCGGGCGCGACTGGTGACGGTGACCACCAACGCCGTTACCGAGACGACTGCGGCCAAGACATACGCCCACCGCCAGCCGACGCCTATGGCGATGACCGGAACGGCAACGCCGGCAAGGAGACCCGCCAGAGGTGCGGCCGCTTGCTTGGCCCCCATCGTTAGACCGCGCCGCCCTGGCGAGACCTCGGCCACCAGTATGACGTTGGTGGTGGGCGTGATCAGGCCGTAGGCCAGTCCGGCCAGAACCAGCCAGCCGACGAGGGTCCAAAAGGAATTGTTACCGGTGCCAAGACCAACCTGTGCCACCGCCGTCGTCGCGAGACCGAGGGCGGCGGCGACCCTCCAGCCCCACCGGTCGGCCCACGGCGCGATGAAGAAGGCCGAAGCAGCTGTCGCCAGCCAGAAGCAACTTGCGGCGATGCCAAGCGCTCCGTCGCCCACACCAAGGTCATCCCGGAACTGCAGCGACGTCAAGCCGACCAGTACAGGGGTGAGGACCGCCGCCGCCAACATCGTAATGGCGGCGACGACGGCCCTGCGCGCATGGGGAAATTCTTCCTGGAGAACATCGTGCACAGTCAGGCTCCTCATCCATGCGTGTACTGATCAGATCGGCGGTCCGCTCTAGATCCCGTTCAGGCGGTCGGCCTTCCAGCCGAGCAGGCGCTTCTCAGCGAACGAGACCAGTGCGCCGAGCAGGAGCGCGAATACCATCAGGACCACGATCCCGGCGAAAACACCCGCCGTATTGAACTGCCCCGAGGCCTTGATAATCAGGTACCCCATGCCGCTGTTTGACGCCATCATCTCGCCGGTGACGGCCGCAACGAGAGCATACGGAACCGACACGCGCATACCGGCGATGATCCAGGTCATCGCCGAGGGTACGGTCACTTTGCTGTGGATGTGTCTGCGACCCGCCTTCATCACCTTCAGGACGTCGATGAGGCCACGGTCGACCTCACGGACGCCCTCATGGGTGTTGTAGAAGACGAGGAAGAACACCACTGTGATGACCAGCGCCAGCTTTGAGCCGATACCGAGTCCGAACCACAGCAGGAAGAGCGGGATGAGCGCAAGCCGCGGCACGGCATAGAGTGCAGCCACAATCGGACTGAAAATCGCGCTCATGTAGGGGTTGATTCCGAGGAGGAAGCCCACCAGCATGCCCAGTGCTGCACCGATGGTGAAGCCAATCACGGTCACCTGCAAGGTGACCAGGAGGTTCGGTATCAGGATGCCTTCTGCAATCCATTTGCGGAGCATCTCCATCACTTCTGACGGCTGGCTGATGTAGAAGTGGTCGATGACAGTCCACGCCTGGCCGGGCGGCCCGGAAAAGAGTTCCCAACATCCAAGGAGTCCGACAATCAGTAGGATGCGCCCAATATGGATGTTGCGTCGTCGCTGGCGGGCCTGCGCGACCTCGCGATCTATCTCCAAGGCCAGATCGGGCTCGACCTCTGCCCTGCGATTCATAGCGGGTTCACTGGTGAGCTGTGTCATCGCGGATCCCCTCCTTTCGGCCCCTGCTGGCCTTCTTCGATGATGTTCCATAGCCGTCGCCAAACCTTCGCGAAGTCCGCCGTTTGCCGAATCTGGACCAGGCTCCGGGGGCGCTCGAAGGAAATGTCCTCGATGTGCACAATCCGTCCCGGATTCGTGCCGAAAACCACTATCTGGTCGGCCAGTAGGATGGCTTCATCAAGGTCATGTGTGACGAACAAGACGGTCTTTCGGTCCTGCTCCCACAGCCTGAGCAAGTCAGTTTGCATCGTGTTCTTGAGCATGGCGTCCAACGCGCCAAAGGGCTCATCCATCAGCAGTGTCTCGGGTGAATAAATGAGGGTGCGCGCCAGGGTTGCGCGTTTCCGCATTCCCCCGGAGAGCTGCGACGGGTAGTGATTTTCGAAACCCGACAGGCCGACACGGGCGATGACTTCGGCCACCCGATCGCGCTTCTCTTTCCCGGAAATGCCTTGGATTTCCAGCGCGATGGCGATGTTGTCCTCGAGGGTTCGCCAGGCAAGCAGGTTGTCCTGTTGGGTGATGTACCCAACTTTGGTGTTGACCTGCTGTACCGGTTCGCCGTCGTAGTAGACCGTGCCCCGGCTGGGGGCGAACAACCCCGCAGCCATGTTCAGCAGGGTGCTTTTTCCTGAACCGGAAGGGCCAAGAAGGCAGACAAAGCGGCCGGCCTCGACGTCGAGGTTGACATCCTTGACCGCTATGAAGTGCTTGGAGCCCGTGTCGCCCCTGGCCAGGAATGCCTTGCTGACGTCCCGGAAGCTAATGCCTTTTGCGACCACTCCGTCCCGGCCGGCGGCGCTCACTGCGGGCGCGCCTTCTGATGCCTGGACTCCCAGGTTGATGCTAGCCATGGGTGGTTAGCCTTTCTCTATCTCGTCGAGGATGCTGAGGTCATATACTTGATCGAATTTCACGGTGACCGGCTTGTCCGAGTGGTTGTTCACCATGTTGACCAGTGCGTTGAATCCGTCCTTCTCGGGGCGGAAACCGCGCAGTGCCGTCGATAAGTTGGACTTGAAAGCCAGATCGAACGTCTTCTGGGCAAGATCCGGGAAGTACTTGGCCTTGATCGCGACTGCGGTTGCGTCCGGGTTCTTTTCCAGGTTGTCGGCTGCAGTCTTGAGGACCCGGACGAATTTGACGACTTCCGCGCGATGCTCAGCCAGGTAGGCCCGCGACGTCACAACATCGATGTAGGGAAGCGCCTTGAACTCGGGGATGTCGCTCAGCGTCAGCCAGACCTGGGCGTATCCTTCGGCGACCGGCTGGACGCTGGTCGGGGAGGAGAACGCGAACCCGTCGACCTGGCGCTCCCGCATGGCGGTCACGAGTGCGGCAGGTTCGGAAATGGGCCGAACGGTGACATCCTTATCGGCATTGAGCCCATAGAGCGAGAGGGATTCCCGCACGGCCAGATCCGTGAGGGAACCGGGCTGGGGGAGTGCCAATCTCAGGCCCTTGAGTGCCTTGATACGGTCGGCGATCGGGGCATTGGCGGCGACGCCCAGCTTCTGGATGACGTCGTTTCGCAAGGTGATCTGCGTGGTCGGGCCCTTGGTCAGCGTCGCGACCGAAACGATGTCTCGGCCGGCCGCCACGCCCGGAAGCACGCCGCTCGTGCCCACGATGGCGATGTTTGCGTTGGAGGTAACGGACTGCGCCACCTGCGCGGCATTGGAAATCACCGCGTTGTACGTGACATCCAACCCTGCTGCGGTGAACCCGTTCTCGGCGAATGCCGCGAGTTGGGACATAACGGCGAAGGATTCCGTCGAAGGCTGGAACACGACCGTTGCGCTGCTTTTTGCGGCAGGTGTTGCTGCCGGTCCGCATCCGACCGCCACCGCGCCTATGACCGCAAGAGCGGCACCGGTTAGCAGTTTTCGGCTGAAGGGCTTCTTGGTCTGGGTGGGCGTGCTCATCTAGTCTCCTCGTTGACTTGGTCCTCGGCCTGGTGGCTCGTGATGACCTAAAGCTATATATGAATATGATGATCGTCAATAGTTTTTGCCGTCATTCTCCGGCCGACTCATGGTGCGGCCACGGCTCGCGGCACTTTAGGACCACGAAGGACGCCGCGGTGGCTCGCCCGCCGCGGCGGTGCCGGCTATGTAGCCAAAGGTCAGTCCGGGCCCAATGGTTCCACCCGGGCCGTAATATCCCTGGCCCGTCGGGGAGGCCACGCAGTTGCCGGCTCCATACAAGCCGACGATTGGCGTGTCATCTTGGCGAAGAATCCGTCCGGTCTCGTCGGTCACGGGGCCACCTTTGGTATCCAAGGCCCCCGGGCCGAGAATCACGCAATGGTAGGGCCCTTCCGCCGCGAATGCGTGCATCGTGGGGTTGAGCTGCTCCTGGGATCGAGGCGCCGTCGCCCATGCAGCCTCAATCGGCGTCTCTCCACGACGGAAGTCCTCGTCCTTGCCCGCCACCGACATCCGATTAAACCGTTCGATGGTCTCCCGCAGCTCCGTCGCGAAATCCTCTGCCAGACGGAACTCTCCGGTGCGGTCGGCGATGGAATTCACGCGCGCCAAGATTTTCCCCGACAGTTCGGCCAAGGTGTCCCCCGACAGCACATTCTCACTGCCCCCGTTTTCATCAGGGACGGGGAAACGATGGGGGGAGGGTCTCGTGTCCTTCATGACGCAATCGTCGAAGATCATAAAGAGCAGAAAATTCGAATATTCGCGCCGGTCGGGATTCCAATGGGAATGCACTTGGCCGCGCTCGTTGTACGCCATTTTTTCGTTCATGACCCGCCGGCCGAACTTGTCCACGATGACCATGCTGTCGCCGAACGGGTAGACGCAGTCGCGGCTTGTGGCGCGTGAGCGCAGCGCGGATTCCAGGACAACCTGATCCCACCAGGCGTGGCTCATGTTGCCCAGTTTTGCGCCGGCCTGCATGCCGATGCGTACGAAATCTCCTGTGGCTCCGACCGCAGCCGAGCTGCCAAGCACGGGACCCCGCAGGAATGTCGCGCTGAGCTCCTTGTCATGGATGAAGCCGCCCGTGGCGAAGACCACTCCTCGCGCGGATCCATAAAGGCTGGTTCCGCGTCGCGACCTCGCTTCGACTCCGACAACGGCGCCGGATTCATCGGTCACGAGGCTGTCCACACGCTGCCCAAGCAAAATCTCGACGCCGAGCTTCCGGCAGGCTTCAAGCATGCTCTCGACGAGGATTTGGCCGCCCGTGGCGTCTATGCCCCGTCGGTGACCTTCCGGGAGGCGGATTCTGAGCGAACGACCTTCAGGTGCCTTGTTTTCCGGCAGGTCTGCGTGATAATCGGGATAGCTGGGGAACTGCTCGGTTTCAATGGGGATCGCCCCCAAGCCGTGCAAATCTTCGAAGGCAGCCGTCCCCTGATCATAGAATGTCTCAAGGAGACGAAACTTCTCAGGAGTTAGTCCGAAGTATTCCTCACCGGAGGAATAGGAGTCGGGAAACGAAACCTTGGAGAGGAATCTGAGGGCATCCAGGCGGGGATCCGAGATGCCCGCCTTTTGCATGAGTGGGTTATTTGGAATCCACATCGTGCCGCTCGATTTCGCCGTGGTACCTCCGGCGTGCTCCCCTCGTTCGAGCACGAGGACTTTGCTGCCCTTGGTGGCTGCTCCAAGGGCAGCTGAAAGTCCGGCGGCTCCGGATCCCACGATGATGACATCAGCAACTCCTGCCCACTCATCGCCCCATGAGCGGTTCTCCTCACGGGCGGGCGCTTTGTGATCCAACGCTGGCATTGTGACTCCTTCATGACATAGATCGGTTGTTTGTAACGTGTAATCGGCGGCTCGCCGATCACGGCTGCCTCCCCGGGACTGCCCGGCCTTCCGCGAGCCGGGAACCCGAGTGCGTTCCCTTGGGGGAACAGTAGATCCCAGATAAGGGCGGGAAGCTAAATCGTCCCGGCTGCGGTTGCTTTTCATGAACGCGTGTGCATTCAAGGCAAAGCGTCGGCGTCGACCGGTCCCCCCGGTTGTGCGGAATCCGGCGGGGAATGCTAGAGGCGTTCGATGATGGTTGCGTTGGCCATGCCGCCGGCCTCGCACATGAGTTGGAGTCCGTACCGTTGCTGGTTGTCTTCCAATGCATGGAGCATCGTGGTCATCAGCCGGGTACCTGAGGCGCCCAGCGGGTGGCCGAGAGCGATTGCCCCGCCCCGCGGGTTGACCTTTTCAAAGTCGGCATTGAAATGTGATTGCCAGGCGAGCGGCACGGGCGCAAAGGCCTCATTAATCTCGATGTGATCCATCTCCTCAAGTCTCATCCGCGAACGCGCCAGGATCTTTTCGGTAGCGGGTATGGGCGCGTTGAGCATCAGGATGGGGTCGTCTCCAACGGCCGCCATGGCATGTACTCGTGCCCGAGGCGCAAGACCCAGTTCGCGGGCCTTGCGTTCACTCATGAGCAAAACGACCGTGGCGGAGTCCGCCAACTGTGACGAATTCCCTGCCGTGACGGACCAGTTGATCTGGGGGAAGCGGCTGCTGATTTCAGGGGTCTGGAATACGGGCGCCAGGCCGGCGAGGCGTTCGACGGTTGTGTCCGGGCGGGGCGTCTCGTCACGGCTGATCGTGATTCCCCCGGGGGTCCTCACCGGTATGATCTCGCGGTCAAAGACTCCGGCTGCGGCGGTTGCAAGCCGGTGTGAGCGGGCGGAGTACTCATCCTGGGCTTCACGGCTTATGCTGTATTTTGCGGCAACCAGCTCGGCCGCAACGCCTTGCGAGACGATACCCGGGGCGTATCGCGAGGTGACGGTTGGGCCATAGATGTCGGCCCCCATCCGGGCCGAGCCCATGGGCACTCGGCTCATGGATTCAATCCCGCCAGCAATGACAATGTCATACGCTCCGGCAAGGATGCCCTGGGCGGCAAAGTGGAGCGCCTGTTGGGAGGAGCCGCACTTTCGATCGATCGTCGTCGCGGGGACGTGCTGCGGATAACCGGCGGCGAGCCAAGCCAGGCGGCCGGGGGTCATTGATTGCTCCCCGGCTTGGGATACGCACCCCATGATCACATCATCTACCGTGCCCGGATCGATGCCGGAACGGTCGATGAGGGCCGTCAAGGCCTGGGCCAACAGGTCCACGGGATGGACACCTGCAAGGACTCCGCTTGGTCGTCCACGACCCGTCGGCGTCCGCATGGCGTCGACAATCAGCGCATCATTGCTCATGGGCTAACCCTTCTGTATTTCTTATCATGATTCTAATCATGAGATAAATTCTAGGCCGTTCGACGACGAAAAAGAAGGGGGCGACCATCGGGGCGGGTCAACGGCGAATGCGGCCGGGTGCTACCGAGCGGAACTGTTGACTATTCAGAATAACCATATCTATGGTTACGTTAGTGGCGAGATGGCCTCAGCCGCACATTGACCGGTGCCGGCAAGGGCATCGTTGGCGGCGAGAAAGGTCCTTGACACCGTGCGCGTATCCCTCCGAATCTTTGGATTTCCCCTGACCGATTACAGGGAGATGGCAAGGGCGGCCGAAGTCCTCGGATTCACGGGGATCTGGGTGCCGGACCATGTTGTCGCCATGTCCTCGAATGACGCAAAGTATCCATATCGTCGATCCGGACTTCCCAGCTATGACGGTGACACCCCGTTCGCGGACCCACTCGTGATGTTGAGCCATCTTGCTGCGGCGACCGAACGCATCGAACTGGGCGTCGGGGTGTATGTCCTGCCTTTGCGGCACCCCTTGAACGCCGCAAGGATGCTCCTCTCCGTCCAGGAACTTTCACATGGGCGATTGAACCTGGGCGTGGGCGTTGGCTGGAATCGGGCGGAGTTTGATTCCCTCGGTGAGCCATTTGAGAAGCGGGGAACGCGTGCCGAGGAAATGCTGGGGGTCATGAGGCGGGCCTGGGCCGGCGTCCCTTTCGAGCATGCCGGTGACTTCTATGGACACGGTGAATTGCAGGTGAGCCCTCCGCTGTCCGCCCCCATCCCGATTCTCTGGGGCGGAACTTCGGAGGCATCGCTGAAGCGAGCGGCTCGGATCGCCGACGGCCTGTACTGCCCGCCCGGGGAACTGCGAGCCACTCTCGAACTTCGTGAGCGAATGGTGCCCATGCTGAATGCTCAAGGCAGGGACCCGGATTCATTCCGGTTTGTCGTTCGGTGCCCGGAACCGACCGATATGAATGTATTCGTGCAGGTGCAGCAAAGTGGCTTCGAGGAGATGGTCATCAACGTTCCGCGCTCGGGAACGAGCCTGGCTCAACGAATCGAGTGGATCGAGACAACGGCCAAGCAGCTTCGCGACATCGGTGCGCTGGAGGGCGCCCGATAATCGAGGCGACGCCGTGATTCGCGGTCCCCGCGCCGCTCCGCGGCGTCCGGGCGTTCAGCCCAAGGCGCGCAGACGCGGTGCGAGGTCGCGGGCGAAGAGTTCCAGGAAACGGCGCTGGTCATGCCCCGGCGCATGGAAGACCAAATGGTTGAGTCCCGCATCGAGGTACTGCTTTACCTGTACGACCACCTCGTCGGGGTCTGAGGCCACGATCCAGCGTTTGGCGACCTGCTCGATCGGCAGTTCATTGGCGAGGCGCTCCATCTCTTGGGGGGAGTCCACGGAGTGCTTCTGTTCCGGCGTCAGGGAAAGCGGGGCCCAGAATCGGGTGTTCTCCAACGCGCGCCCGGCGTCGGTGTCGTAGGAGAGCTTGATCTCGATCATCCGGTCCACCGAGGCGACGTCGCGTCCGGCCTGGGCGGCGCCGTCGGCGACCGCCGGCATCAGCTTCTCGGTGTAGAGTTCCATGCCCTTCCCGGAGGTGCAGATGAAGCCGTCGCCGGCCCTTCCCGCGTACCGGGCGACGACCGGGCCGCCTGCGGCAATGTATACGGGGATTCCGCCGTCGGGAACATCGTAGATCGACGCTCCGCGGGTGCCGTAGTAGTCGCCGTCAAAGTCTGTGGTTTCCCCGGTCCACAGTGCGCGCATCAGGGTTACTGCCTCGCGCAGGCGGGCGAACCGCTCCTTGAATTCGGGCCATTCCCCCTTGTGTCCGGTGGCAATCTCGTTCAGCGCCTCCCCGGTGCCCACGCCGAGCATGATGCGTCCGGGGTAAAGGCAGCCCAGGGTGGAGAACGCCTGGGCGATCACCGCCGGGTTATAGCGAAAGGTGGGCGTCATGACGGAAGTGCCGATCTGGACACGCTTGGTACGCTCGCCCACTGCGGCCATCCAGGCCAGCGAGAACGGCGCATGGCCCCCTTCGTGGCGCCAGGGCTGAAAGTGGTCCGACACCGTCACCGAATCCATGCCGGCCGCTTCGGCGGCAACGGCCAATTCCACGAGTTCGCGCGGGGCAAACTGTTCAGCCGACGCCTTGTAACCGAACCGGAGACGCCCTGCCGGGCTCTGCTGTTGGAGCATGTCTTCATCCTTTGTCTCGCGGGAATCTGCCACGTGGGCTTCGTGCGGAAGCCCAGGGATGCTGAGGCCGACCCCTGTAATTAAACATGGTAACCGTTATTATGAATATGTACACGAGCGGGCCGTGGCCACTCGACCCGCGGGTCCGTGGTGCGGAGCTCTTGACAAGGGCGCCCGGGTTCCGAAGAGTAGTGGTGAACCATTATAATAGTAGGTTGTAAATTGGGACGGTTTCGCGGCGAACTGTGGGTGCCACCCTCCGGGGGCGCCCCGCGCTCGGGATCCCCGCATCGGAGGTTGGACAGTGTCTGAATCGGAATCATTCGTGCCGACGACAAGCGCGATTCGGCGGGCTCTCCGGCGCGCCGATGACGGGGTCGTGTTGAACGCCGTCGAAGCCGAGACGCTGCTTCACGCTCGCGGCGATGATCTTCAGCGGCTGCTTGCGGCGGCCTCCCGCGTCCGCGACGCAGGCCTGGAGAAGGCCGGGCGCCCGGGAGTGATCACCTATTCACGCAAGGTGTTCATCCCGCTGACGCGTCTGTGCAGGGACCGCTGCCACTACTGCACCTTCGTCACCACCCCGGGGCAACTTGCAAAAGCGGGACAGGCTCCCTTCCTCTCTCCGGACGAGGTCGTGGCCATTGCGCGCCAGGGCGCGGCGCTGGGCTGCAAGGAGGCCTTGTTCACACTCGGTGACAGACCCGAGGACCGCTGGCCGGCGGCCCGCGAGTGGCTTGATGCGCACGGCTACGACTCCACCCTCGATTACCTGCGGGCCATGGCGATCCGCGTCCTCGAGGAGACCGGCCTGCTGCCGCATTTGAACCCCGGAGTCATGACGTGGGAGGAAATCCAGCGGCTCAAGCCGGTGGCACCTTCGATGGGCATGATGCTTGAGACGACCGCAACACGCCTTTGGTCTCAGAAGGGCGGCCCGCATTACGGGTCCCCAGACAAGGACCCCGCGGTGCGCTTGAGGGTCCTCGAGGACGCGGGACGTTCAAACGTTCCCTTCACCACCGGGGTGCTGCTCGGTATCGGCGAAACATATGCGGAGCGGGCGGAGGCAATCTTCGCCATCAGGGCGGCGAGCCGCCGCCATGGCCATGTCCAGGAAGTCATCGTTCAGAATTTCCGGGCCAAGCCGGCGACGGCAATGATGCGGTCCACGGACCTGGAGACGATGGAATACGCGGCCGCGGTCGCGGTAACCCGGCTGGTGCTCGGGCCGGCGGCCCGGCTGCAGGCGCCGCCAAACCTCACCGACGCCCACGAGCTGTCCCTGCTGGTGAGGGCGGGAATCGATGACTGGGGCGGGGTTAGCCCGGTTACCCCGGACCATGTCAACCCCGAGCGTCCCTGGCCGCACATCGAGGATCTCACCCGGCTCACCGCGGAAGCCGGATTCACCTTGCGCGAGCGGCTGACCGTCCACCCCCATTACGTGCGCATTGAGGAGCCGTGGATCGACCCCAGAGTCCTCCCACATGTTCGTGCCCTCGCGGATTCGCAAGGACTGGCCGTTGAAGGCAGGCTCCCGGCCGGGCTGCCGTGGCAGGAACCGGACCCGGACTGGGCGCAGGCCGGCACCGGAAGGGTGAACCTGCACGCCGATATCGATACGACAGGGCGCACCGGCGACCGCCGGAGCGACTTCGAGGACGTGTACGGGGACTGGTCGGCGTTGCGGGAGGAGGTCCTTGCCGCGAAGCCTGCCCTGGTGGCCGGCGGCAACGCCGAAATCCGTTCAGCCCTTCGACGGGCGGAGAACGATCCTGCGGGGTTGTCGGACGCGGACTATCTGGCGCTCCTGACGGCGGACGGCGCCGAACTGGACGCGCTGGCGCTCCTGGCGGATCAGGTCCGCTTCGAGAGCGTCGGCGACGATATCGGCTATGTGGTCAATCGCAATATCAACTTCACCAACGTCTGCTACACCGGCTGCCGTTTCTGCGCCTTCGCCCAACGCAAGACCGACGCGGACGCGTTCACGCTGTCGATGAAGCAGGTCGGCGATCGCGTGGATGAGGCGTGGTCCGTCGGCGCCACGGAGATTTGCATGCAGGGCGGCATCCACCCGGATCTTCCCGGCACGGCCTACTTCGATCTGGCCAGGACCGTGAAGGAACGGCAGCCGGATATCCACCTCCACGCCTTCAGCCCCATGGAAATCGTCAACGGCGCCTCGCGGACCGGCCTGTCGTTCGAGGACTTCCTTCTGGAAGCGAAGGCGGCCGGCCTCGATACGATTCCCGGCACTGCCGCTGAGATTCTCGACGATGAGGTGAGATGGATACTGACCAAGGGAAAGCTGCCCGCCGCGACCTGGCTCGACATCGTCAAGACCGCACACCGGATTGGTATCCGGAGCAGCTCCACCATGATGTACGGTCATGTCGACAACCCGTCGCACTGGGTCGGGCATCTGCGGACCCTCTCCAAGCTCCAGGACGAGACCGGCGGCTTTACCGAGTTCGTACTGCTGCCGTTCGTGCACACGAACTCGCCGGTCTACTTGGCCGGAGTTGCGCGGCCCGGGCCCACCATGCAGGAAAACAGGGCCGTCCACGCCGTTGCGCGACTGATGCTGCACGGTCGGATCAACCATATCCAGACCTCCTGGGTGAAGCTCGGCGTTGAGGGCACCCAGTTGATGCTGCGCGGCGGCGCGGACGATCTTGGCGGGACGCTGATGGAGGAAACGATCAGCAGGATGGCAGGCGCCGACAATGGCTCGGAAAAGACCGTCGCTGAACTGGAAGGGATGGTCAGGGAGATCGGACGCAATCCGTGGCAACGCACCACAACCTACGGGACGCCGCCCGCGGAACGCGCCGCCGTCGCCCGTGAGCACGCCGCCGTTGGTTTTGGAGCGACGGGAAGGACCTTGCGGTTGCTGCCCATGGCACTGTGAGGCGGGCATGCCGGCGCCATGGTGGCTATCTCATGGCGCCGGAACCGTGATGCCGGGTTGCCCGGCACAGGCACACCCCGCGGGGAACGCAGGGTTCCGGATCTGCTCTTGGCCCTACCCTAGCGACCCGTCCACTGCGGGGCGCGCTTTTCCATGAAGGCACGGGCACCCTCCGCGGCGTCCTGGGATTTGCGGATCGGGTCCACATGGTGGTGCTGTCGGGAGAATTTTTCATCCAGTGACCAGTCGGGCGACTCGACCATCACCTGTTTGGAGACGACCAGGGCCCGGGGGGCGTTCTTGGCGATCTCGTCGGCCAGGCGCAGTGCCTCCTCCAGCGCGCCGCCAGACTCGGTGAGCCTGTTCACCAGGCGTAGTTCGGCCGCCTCCGTCGCCGGCAGCAACCTCCCTGTGAGTACGAACTCCATCGCGTAGTGGTAGGGGATGCGGTGCTGCAGGCGCAACAGTCCGCCTGCGTTGGCGGTGAGCCCGCGTTTGACCTCGGGCAGTCCGAACGTGGCGTCCTCGGCTGCGACAATCAGGTCGCAGGCGAGGGCGATCTCAAATCCGCCGCCAAGTGCATAGCCTTCAACGGCCGCAATGAGCGGTTTCCGGGGCGGGCGTTGGACGAGTCCGGCGAAGCCGCGGTCGGGGACAATGGGGATTTCTCCCCGGGCAAAGCCCTTCAGGTCCATGCCGGCGCAGAAACTTCCGCCGTTGCCGGTGATCACGGCAATGCTGAGATCATCGCGACGGTCCAGAACGTCAAATGCTTCGGCCAGTTCCTCGGAGAGTTGCAGGGATATGGCGTTCTTGGCGTGCGGGCGGTTCAGGGTCAAGACCAGGACGCGCCCGCGTTCCTGGACGAGCAGAGGCTGTTCTTCACGAGTCATATGTTCTCTCCTTGGCTGATGGTGCCCGTCGCTGCGTTTTGGCTAGCGCGGGGCCATGCGGACGGCGCCATCGAGTCTGATGGTTTCACCGTTGAGCATGGGGTTGGCGATGATGTGTTGAGCCAGCGAGGCGTACTCCTCGGGAGTGCCCAGCCTGCTCGGGTGCGGGACACTCTGCGCCAGGGAGTCACGGAATTCTTCTGAGAGCCGGGAGAGGATGGGCGTGTCGAACAGGCCGGGGGCGATCGTCATGACGCGGATGTGCTTGCGGGCGAGGTCTCGGGCGGCGACGAGCGTCATGCCGACTATGCCGGCCTTGGATGAGGCATAGGGGATCTGGCCGATCTGGCCTTCATATGCGGCGATGGAGGCGGTGAGGATGCAGACTCCGCGCTCGCCGTCGAGCTCCTCATTCTTCGCCATGCGTGCTGCGCTCAAGCGAAGGACGTTGAACGATCCGATCAGATTGGTCCTGACCAGGCTCTCGTAGACTTCCAGGGAACCCGGGTTGCCATCACGGTCGACCAGGCGCAGCGTACCGCCGCGTCCGGCGCAGTGCACCAGGGCGCGCAGGGGGGCGAGAGTCTCCGCGGCGTCGAGCGCCTCATTGACGGTCTCCGGATCCGTGACGTCCGCCGGCACGAAGATGGCGCCGATGTCGGCGGCGACCTGGTCGCCGGCGGAGGTGGGCAGATCCAGGATGACGACCTTGGCGCCCTCGTCCGTGAGGCGGCGGGCCGTTGCTGCGCCGAGGCCAGAGGCGCCGCCGGTAACGACGACGGATGATCCGTTAATGTTCATGGGTGTTCTCCTGCTTGGTCGTGGGAACGCTCGATGAGGGTTGCGTGGTGGCGGACAAAGACGATTCCATACTATTGCTTATCATGATTGTTATCGTAGGGCAATTGCCCTCGCCTCCGCAATGCACCGCTGCCGAACGGCGACGAATGGCGCCTCTGCGAGGTGTGTAAGCCGACGTCGCACCCACGATGGACACGCGGAAGCGGCCGTCCCAGAGCGCCGTGTGCGCTTTCTGGCGCAGGCGTCCCGAGGCGGTTCACGGGGCCGGGGGATAGGATGATGCGCTGTGGGCGGAATCGGCCCATGCCGGCGGCAGCCCCGTCACCCGGGGCCGTTGAACGGTTCGCGATTCTCGGCGCCGCCTCAGATGGGCAGGGCCGGTTGTCCGGTTGGCTGATGGGACTGGGCGAGGGCGGCCGCAGCCTGGCCGGCGGCAAATCCCTGCTCGTACGCCTCGTCGCTGCCAAGCCTGAACATGTCCTGGTCCGCCGGTCGGATGAGCGCCTTGGCGGTGTCGGCCGGTGCGTCGTCGAGCGGATCGGCGAGTACCAGATGACGCAGCCCCCGGACGAGGGCGACGGGCCGTCCGCTGGACTTTCCCTTCACGAGATCGGCCGCACCGCAAATCTCATCAGCCACGGCGGCAGCGGACGCCACGAGTATGTTGCCGTGGGCGTCGCGAGTCCCCCGATAGTCCTCGAGAACCTTCAGTCCGGCTGCCCCGATCGCGGCGTCGGTCTGCCCTTCCCGCCACGGCCGGCCCAGCGTGTCGCTAATTACCACCCCGAGGGCCACCCCGAACCGCTCGCGGAGTCCGAGGCAGAGTGCGCGAGCGGAGGCGTCCGGATCCACGGGGAGCAGGAGCACCGTGCCCTCGGGCGTGTTGCTATTGTCGACGCCGGCGGCAGCCAGTACCAGCCCCTGGCGGTTCTCAACGATGCGGGTCACGCCGCCGGCATGTGACCGGCTTGCCACGAGGCGGACCGTTTCGGCCGTAATGGCAGCCTCGCGGTCGGTTGCCTCCACATGGCGGCCTTCCGCTTTCGAGACGATCTTGCTGGTCACGACCAGAATGTCACCGTCCCGCACCCCGTTGAGGGTGGGGTCGGAAGCCAGGGCGTTGCCAATGAGAAGTTCGAGGTTGTCCCCGGCCTGGATTTCGGGAATGCCGGCAAAAGCGCTAACAAGAAGCTGGAACATGGAAACCTTTGCAAAGCGGACAAGAGGCGGGTGGCGCCGGGCGGCCGGGCGTGCCGGTCTGGGCGGCCCGAGGTGACTAAAAAACTAACATGCGGATCGCGCTCGATTGCCCCGGCCCCTAGCGCCGGAGCCGAGGACGCTGACCGTTTCAATGGAGGTAGGCGGGGTGCTCATGCTTCATACCTCCTGATGAGAGCGGCCAGCGCCTGCCCGCCGCCGATGCACATGGTGACAATGCCGTACTCCAGTCCGCGTCGCTTCAGGTCCTTGGCGGCGCGCAAGGTGAGGATGGCACCAGTCGCTCCGACCGGATGGCCCAGCGCGATGGCTCCACCGTAGGGGTTGGTTTTCTCCGGGTCCAGCTTGGCATCGCGGATGACCGCGACCGCTTGGGAAGCGAAGGCCTCGTTGAGCTCGACGGTGCCAATGTCCGCCGGGGTCAGGCTGGTTTCGTGGAAGAGCTTTTGGAGGGCCAGTGCGGGGGCGTAGCCCATCAGCGCGGGGTCGATTCCGGCGGTGGCGACATATTCCAGCGTGGCGAGGCCGTCGAGGCCGCGTGCCCTGGCGGTGCTTTCCTTCATCAGCACCAAGGCGGCGGCGCCGTCGTTGATGCCCGATGAATTTCCGGCCGTCACCGTGCCTTCCTTGTGGAATGCGGGGCGAAGGCCCTGCAGACTGCCAAGGGTGGTGTCCGGGCGGGGATGCTCATCCTCGGTGACCCGCGCGGGGTACTTGCCGGAGGTCTCCACCGGCGTGATTTCCTCTGCAAACGCGCTTCGGGATGCTGCCAGCCCGGCCCGCCGCTGGCTTTCAAGGGCGAATTCGTCCTGTTCCCGCCGGGATACACCGTACGTGGCGGCGACGTTTTCCGCTGTGACGCCCATGTGCTTGTCGCTGAAGGGATCGGTGAGCATGGCAATCGTGCCATCGATCTGAGTACGGTTTCCCAACCGGGCGTTGTCTCGGGCATTGAAATCCAGGAAGGGCATCCGGGACATCGATTCGTCCCCGCCGGCCAGGATAATGTCCGCGCCACCCCAGCGCAGCTGCTGCGCGGCGGACCACACGGCCTGCAGGCCGCTGCCGCACAGCCGATTGACGGTGAAAGCCGGAGTGGAGTCCGGCATGCCGGCCGCCAAGGCCACGCGGCGGGCGTTGTACGCGTCCGGCCCGACCTGGCCGATGCAGCCCATGATCACCTCGTCGATCTCGTTCAGGGCCACGCCGCTGCGGTCCAGGGCGGCCGCGGCGGCGATGGCGCCGAGTTCGTGCGCCGGGACCGATTTGAGGGCTCCCGCGAATTTCCCAATCGGGGTCCTCGCGCCGTCAATGATAACGATTCTGTCTTCTGACATGGGTTCCTCCACTCTCTGCGGGGCTGGCCAATCCCGGGTCGGTAGTGCTGCTGCCTTTTATCCATCATAACCAATACATACAATATACTTGTTAAAGAACGTGGGCTGGGGTGGCAGGCGTCCTGTGGTGCCGGGACGGATGGTGGCCAAGGCTCGAACAGTCCGCCGGTGGCAGGTCGTGGCATGCTTGGCGAGTGGGCCGGTGTTCGCTTGGCTGCCGGAGTGGACCAGGAGGTTTGAATGACTGCGACGACCCTGACGGTTGAATCCGGCGTCGGGCCGGCAGACCGCGACGGTGCCGCGCGCGTCGGGCCGACAAAGCAAATGACGGCTGGACAGGGCAAGTGGCGCATCCTTTTGCCCGTGCGGGGGACCATTGAATCGAAAACGCGTCTGCTGCCCGAGGATAGAGCAGGTGTGCACCGGCGCAGCCTGGCCCTGGCCTTCGCCCGCGACGCGGTGGCGGCGGTCTTTGAGAGCGCCGAAGTTGCGGAGGTGACTGTCATTACCGCAGACCGTCACGCCGCAACCGAGTTTGCCGCGATGGGCGTGAGGATTCTCCATGAGACGGGCCGCGACGGCCTGAATGCGGCGATCCGCAGAGGCCTTAGATATATGGAAGACGCGCATCCCGCCAGCCCGCGCGCGGTGCTGCTGGCCGATCTTCCGGCCCTGACCGGCGCAGACGTCGACGCCGCGCTGGCATGGGCAGCGCTCTCGGGAACGGCGGTGGTGCCGGATGCCGACGGAACCGGGACCACCATGATCACGGCCCTTCCCGGACATGCCTTGGACCCCGCATTTGGTCCCGGCTCCTTGGCTCGCCATCGGGCGGCGGGCCTGCGCACACTCCCGTTGGACCAACGATCCACCATTCGCAGGGATGTGGACACCTGGTCGGATCTTGAGCAGGCGGCCCGGCTGGGCGTGGGCTCCCACACCCGCCAGACGTTAAGCGAGCTCGGCCTGCTGGCGGGATTCAGGCCGTAGGCTACTCCCGCTGCGGCGGCGCCGGATCCTCCCGGCTGCTCCCAGGGCGTCAGCGGCCAACGCGGCGCTCGTGACGGCATCCCGCATCCACAACGGCGCAACAGTCGTGTGAATTCCAGCTGACTCGATGCTTTCGGCCAGCCCCGCATCGGCTTCATCGATGAGCCAGCCGTCGAGAATCCCTCCGTTGAGGCGCGATCCGTAGTGGGCTGCGACCGCGTCGGCGCGTGTGGCCACGCCGACGGCGGCCAGACAGGCATCCGCCATCCCCCTGACGGGAGCCCCCGAAATGATGGGCGAAATGCCGACGACTGTTGCCGCCGTCGTGCGGATCGCTTCGCGGATTCCCGGCACATTGATGATCATCCCGATGGAGACGACGGGGTTCGAGGGGGCCAACAGCACCACGTCCGCTTCGGCGATGGCTTCCAGCACGCCCGGTGCCGGCACGGCGGCGCCCAAACCCTCCTGGACGAACTCCCGGACCGGCAGCGCCGCCCGGTGCTTGACCCACCATTGCTCGAAATGCATCGTGGTTTGACAGCCGGGGGTGTCCGGATCATCGACCACCACGTGCGTTTCGACCGATTGATCGCTCATGGGCAGCAGCTCAACGCCAAGATCCCATCGCGCCGCCAGCCGCGACGTCGCCTCGCTCAGCGTCAGGCCCTCGCGCAGAAGATGCGAGCGCGCGATGTGGGTGCCGAGGTCCAAGTCACCCAACGTAAACCAGGGCCAGCCGACGCCGTAGGAGGCCAGCTCCGCGCTGACCCGCTCGCTTTCACCGACGCGTCCCCAGCCGCGCGCCTCATCGTTGACCCCGGCCAAGGTGTACATGACCGAATCGAGGTCCGGACAGATCCGCAGGCCGGTCAGCCACATGTCGTCTCCGGTGTTGACCACCGCCGTGATGCGGGCCGCGGCGCCGACGTCGGCATCAGGCGGGGAAACCTGCAGGTGCTCCCGCAGACCTCGCAGGAAGCGGGCTCCGCCAACGCCTCCGGCCAGCACTGTGACCCTCATGGAATGACCACCGCGGCCTGGGCCGATCCGGTCATTTCAGGCTCAGTCAGTTCAGGGCGACCCGGCCCTGGCAATAAGACGTGCCGACTCGTTTCCGGATTTCTGCAGGTCCTGATGAACTGGCCGCATCCAGCGTTGGACGTTGCGATGCGCGGATGATCGAAAAGCTCCATCGTCCAAGTCTTGCGCATAGAGTTTCGGAAGGCCCGGTTAGACACACGGTGTGGAGATCTTGCACCAGCCTTTCCGTCTGCGTGTCCCCGCCCCGGACGAGTTGCGCCGGGCCATCCCCGCCGGCCCCGATCCGTGGGACCATATGGCCAAGGCAAGGGTGACCCGCGGACGGGAGAAAGCATGAGGGATGAGGAGGCGGCGGGCCCCGCAGCGGCGGTCCGGCTCACCGCCGTCGTGCACGGGACGGTCCAGGGCGTCGGCTTCCGCTACTTGGCCGCGCGCAAGGCACGGGAGCTGTCCCTGGCCGGCAGTGCCGTCAACCGGAACGACGGCACCGTTGAGGTCATCGCGGAAGGCCCGCCGGAGTCGGTCCGGGCACTGCTCGACTGGCTGGAATCGCCCGAGGCGCCGGGCGTCGTCACGACCGTGGAGGCGGCCGTCGGCCCCGCAGGCGGGCATCGGCCCGGCTTTCAGACCGGCTAGCCGCGACCATGAGTGCACTCCGTCGGGCCAGCGCGCTACAGTGGCGATGAGGGCCCCGGTCCGCGGGCGCCGTTGTTGGGCCGCCTTCGTGATCGGTGGTCGATCGACTGGAGGAATGCCATGCCAACGTTCGTTCACACCACCGCTGTGCCCTACCCGCGAGCGGACGTTTTCGCCTGGTTCGAACGCCCGGGCGCATTTGTCCGGCTCACCCCGCCGTTCACCGGATCCGTCCTGCAGGAGCCCAGCAACGGGATTGAGCCGGGCTCGACGGCGGCGCTGGGGATGGGTGCCCCGGGCGGGGTCGGGCTGTGGCTGGGGGCCGTGTCCGGCACCGTGAGCGGCGTACTGCCGGAACGGCTGCGCGGGCTGAACGTGATGCGCCCGCAGCTGCGCTGGGAGGCCCTGCACACGGAGCTCACGCCCGGGCGGGCGTTCACCGACGTCATGACCAGCGGGCCGCTGACCAGCTGGACCCATCAGCACACGTTCACGGACGGCCCGCAACCCGGCAGCACCGTCCTGAAGGACACCGTCAGTTACGAGCTGCCGCCGCCCACCGGCCGCCACTGGGTGCTGCGCCGCTTTGAGGCGGAGCTGGAGCGGGTCTTCGCGTTCCGGGAACGCCAGCTCCTGGGAGACCTGCGCTTTCATCACCAACACCCCGGGCAGCCGCGCACGGTTGCCGTGACCGGGGCGTCGGGGATGATTGGCACGCAACTGTGCGCGTTGCTGGGCGGCGGCGGCCACCGCGTGCTGCGGCTGGTCCGCAGGGCTCCGGGGCGCGAAGGGGAGATCTTTTGGGACCCGTCCACCGGGACACTGGACGCACAGTCCCTGGCCGGGTGCGACGTCGTCATCAACCTGGCCGGCCACACCATAGGAGGCCGGTTCACGGCCAAGACCAGGGACCTCATCTATCGCAGCCGGATCCCGGGCACGCAGCTGCTTGCCGAAAAACTGGCCGCCCTGGCGTCCGACGGCGTGCCGCGCACTCTGGTCAGCGGCTCCGCGGTCGGATACTACGGGGCCAGCCCGCACCGTGCGGCGGACCACCACGGCCAGCGCGACTCGCGGGCCCTGGTGGAAACCGATCCCGCCGGAAACGACTTCTTGGCACACGTGTGCCGCTACTGGGAGGCGGCATGCCGGCCGGCCGCGGAGGCAGGGGTCCGCGTGGTCAACATCCGCACCGGGCTCGTCCAGACCCCGTCCGGCGGCGTACTGCAAATGCTCCTGCCGCTGTATTTGGCGGGCGTCGGCGGGCCGGTGGGCAAGGCACAGTGGCAAAGCTGGATCGGCCTCGATGACATTGCCGGCATTTTCGCCCACGCCGCCCTCACCGGTTCCCCGACCGGTCCCGTCAATGGCGTGGCGCCTCACCCGGTGACGGCCGAACAATATGCCCGGACGCTGGGCGCGGTGCTGCACCGGCCGTCCGCCATGAAGGTTCCCGCAGCCGGTCCCCGGCTGCTTCTGGGCAGGCAGGG
The DNA here is from genome assembly GCF_052114065.1 of Specibacter sp. RAF43. Classification (NCBI taxonomy): domain Bacteria; kingdom Bacillati; phylum Actinomycetota; class Actinomycetes; order Micrococcales; family Micrococcaceae; genus Specibacter; species Specibacter sp. RAF43. The sequence continues at coordinate 64,226 of NZ_JBFREA010000014.1, forward strand.
CGCACGGGAGCTGGCGCTCGCCGACCAACGGGTCTCCTCCGACAAGGTCGAGGCCAGCGGCTACGAGTTCCGGCACCGCTCGCTGGAGGAGGCGCTGCGGCACGTGCTCGGGCGGTGAGCCGCGGCGCCGGAAACTCACGTCCGGCATGCGTAGAACCCGCCGCAGGTTCGACGCCACTGAAGACGCTGCGCACAACCCGGAGCGAGTTCCGCGCATAAGGGAAGCCGGCCGGGGGCGCTTACCGGCGGTGCTTGTCGGCGGCCTGCGCCGGGGTGGCGAGTGCCGGCGTCACACGGGCGGCCCTCAGCCCCAGGATCACCATGGGGACCAGGACGGCCAGGGCCATCATGTTGACCCAGAAGAAGCCGCCGCCGGCCAGCATCGGCCCGGCGAGGGCGGCCATGGCGGCGGCACCGAAGTTCATCAGCATGTCGTTCGCGCCCTGGAGCGGGATGCGGATTTCCTCCGCGGCCGCCGTGCTGAGCAGGGACGAGCCGCCGATCAGGCACGCCGACCAGCCCAGCCCCAGCGTGGTGAGCGCGACCGACATCAGCACGGGGTCGCCGCTGTCGGAGACGGTCGCGCCGAGCGTGATGGCCGCCAGGAAGGTGGCGAGGCCCAGCCACACCACGCGGGCGGCGCCGACCCTGTCCACCAGCCAGCCAAACAACGGGCTGGCGGCGTACATGCCCAGGATGTGCAAGCTGATGACAATCCCGATGATCTCCAGCGAATGTCCGTTATGGTCCATGGCCACGGGAGTCATGACCATCACGCCCACCATGATCATGTGCCCGCCCGTCACCGCGGCCAGCGCAAACAAGGCGCGCGGATTGCGGCCCGCCAGGCGCAGCGCGGTCCAGGCGCCGTGCGTCCTGGCCGCCCCGGGTGGTGTGGGATGGTCGACGCCGGCACCGGCCGCGGCGGGTCCGTCACCTTGGGCGTGCGGTGTCTGGACGGTGCCCCGCGGGGACCTGGCGGCGCCCAGGAAGAACGTGGCGATGACCAGTGAGGCGGTAAGGAAGGCGACCAGGGAGAACACAAACGGCCCGGCGAGGGGGACAATGTCGAGGCTGATGCCCAGGCGGCGGCCCGGTTCCGACAGGTTTGGCCCCGCCACCGATCCCACGGTGGTGGCCCAGATGACGATCGCCATGGCCCGCCCGGCCGTTTCGGGCGGGGCGCCGTCCACGGCCGCGTATCTGGCCTGCAGCCCGGCCGCGCTCGCCGAGCCGAAGAACAGCATGCCGGCGGCCATGAGCCAGAACTGTCCCAGGCTCGCGGAGAGCAGGACAAGCGCGGCGCCCACCGCGCCGAGGGCAAAGCCGGCGCTCAGGGCCGCGCCACGGCCGGCGCGGACGGCCAGGTTGGCCAGGGGGACGGCCACCAGCCCGGCGCCCAGCGTGGAGGCGGTCTGGACAAAGCCGGACGCGGCCGTGGTTCCGGCCAGCTCGGCGGCCAGGATGCCGCCCACCGAAATGCCGGAGGCCACACCCACGCCGGAGAGCAGCTGGCCAACCACCAGGACCAGTTGGTTGCGGCGCTGCCGGGCTGGGTTGGTCATGCTGGTGGATCCTTCGGTCGGGGATGGTGTGGTGGGCGGCTTCAGACCAGTTTGGCAGACGGAAGGCCATATGGCAGGGCGGCGGGGACTCGCTTAAACGCTGCGGAGCCCCTCAAGCGCTGCGGAGCCGCTCAAGCGCTGTTGCCCGACGGCGTCTGAGCGGGTCCCCAGCGCTTGAGGCGTGTCCGGGCCTCGACGGGCGCTTCGGGCTGCCCGAGCGCGGCAGACGCCGTCGTGCCGACCGCCGAACTGAGCAGGTCCAAGGCCGCGGATTGGATCTTCCAGCGCTGCCAATACAGGGGGATGGCCGTGACGCGGCCGGGGACGAGTTCCGCGAGGCGTCCGCTGCGCAGCCCCTCACGGCAGTGCGCCTCCGGCAGGAGCCCCCAGCCCAGGCCTGCGCGCACCGCGGCCGCGAACTGCACGGTGTCCGGGATGAAGTGCTGCCCGCCCGTGGCGCCCGGGCCGGCGACCGAGGCGAGGAAGTTGGTCTGCAGGGTGTCGGTGCGGTCGAACTGGATGATGGGGGCGGCCCTCAGCAGCGCCGGATCGAAGCCGCCGGGGAACCAGCGGCGCAGAAAGCCGGCTGACGCCACGGCCCGGTAGCGCATGGACCCCAGCGCCGCGACGGAGCAGCCCTGCACGGGATCGGCCGACGCCGTGACGGCCGCCATGACGGAACCGGAACGCAACATGGCCACGGAATGCTGCTCGTCCTCGCGCAGCACCTCAAACGTCAGCCCGGCCTCCTCGGGGACGGCGGCCAGCGCGTCGACAAACCAGGTGGCCAGGGAATCGGCGTTGACCACCACCGGGATGGCCGTGCCGCCCCCGGGGCGCCCCCCGATGCCGAGCTCCGCGGCGGCGTCGGCCTCGAGCTGGCGCAACTGCAGCGCCAGCTTCAGCACAATGACACCGGCCGGCGTCGCCGCAACCGGCGTGCTGCGCTGCAACAGGACCTGCCCCGCCGCCTGCTCCATGGCCTTGATGCGCTGGGACACGGCGGAGGCCGTGACGTGCAGTTGGCCCGCCGCCGCGTCAAACGTCCCGGCCTCCAGCACGGCGACAAACGTGCGCAGCTGCTCGGTCTGAAAATTCAACATTAGATTTCCTTAGGCAGCGACAGAATACTTAGCTGTACCGAGAGTGCCCAGCCTAGTAGCTTCGAAGCTGTGATACCACTGGACATTCTCGCCGCGGCAGCCACCGGACTCGGCGCCGGGCTGGCCCTGATCGTCGCCATCGGCGCACAAAACGCGTTTGTGCTCCGCCAAGGCATCCACGGGGAGCACGTGTGGCTGGTCGTATTGGTGTGCATGGCCAGCGACGTCGTCCTCATCGCCGGCGGGATCTTCGGCATCGGCGAGGTGGTGCGGGCCGTGCCGATCGTCGTCGTGGCGATCCGCGTGGCCGGGGCCCTGTTTCTGTTCGCCTACGGCGTGCTGGCCGCCAAGCGCGCCTTCCGGCCCGGTCGCCTTGTCGCCGGCCGGCAGCTGGGGACACTGAGCCGGGGGGCCGTCCTGGCCACCGTGTTGACCCTGACCTGGCTGAACCCGCACGTCTACCTGGATACGGTGTTGTTGCTGGGCACGCTCGCCAACCAGCACGGGGAGCTGCGCTGGTGGTTTGGCGCGGGCGCGGCGCTGGGCAGCGTGATCTGGTTCAGCGCCCTGGGCTTCGGCGCCCGCCTGCTCCGCCCCGTCTTTGCCAGGCCCGCGTCGTCTTTGCCAGGCCCGCGTCCTGGCGCGTGCTCGACGCGCTCATCGCCGCCGTCATGATCCTGCTGGCCGTGCGGATGGCGGTGGGGGCATAGCCGGCGCTAGATGAAATCCATCTCCACCTGCAAGAAGGCCTCCGCGGACGCAATGGCCGCGTCAAACGCCTCCCGCTCCGTGGGCGACTTTTGCGGAGTCCGGGTGAACCACTCGTGGTTGTCCATGTGGACCTTGGTAAAGCCGCTGCCGGGCGGGGCATAAAAGACCGCAAATCGCTGGACGGGCCACTCCGGGCCGGTCTCGATCGCCACGAGCAGGGCCGCACGCAGCGCCGGATTGACCCATTGGGCGATGGGCCGGCGGCGGTCCTCGCGAAAGAGCCCGGCCGCGTACCGGGCCGCGGATTGCGGGCCCATCTCCGCGCACAGCCGATCCCACCACATCGGCAGTATCTCGGTGTCGTGGCGGATCCATTCGGCCGGAAGCATCGGCCCGTCCTGGCGCGGGGTCACGCTTTAATTTTAGCGATTGTTCGTGTAGTTGCCAGAGGTTCGCGCGGGGGACCGTGGCCCGGTCACGGGCGCCTATTCGCAGCCGACGCCGTCCCCGTCGCGGTCGAATTTGGGCTCGAAGCCGGGCTGGCCCGCCCGGATGGGCGCGGCACCGGCAGCCCGGACCGCGGCGCAATTTTGATAGTGCACGGAGGCGCCCGGCGGCTGCATCAGGGGAGCGGGGGCGGGCGGAGCGGGGGCGGGTGCCACGGGCGCAGCCGGCGCCGGGGCCGGGGGTGCCGGGGCGGGCGCCGGGGCCGGTGCTTCCACCCCGGCGCAATCGTTGAGGATGCGTGCCATTGCGTCATGTTCGGCCCGGGTGACCCACAGGCCGTAGGCGGCCTTCACGGAGATTTGCCGCGCCACGTAGGGGCAGCGGTAGTCCTTGTGCGGCGGCAGCCAGGTCGCGGCATCCCCGTCGCTCTTTTGCTGGTTCGTGGGGCCGTCCACGGCCAGCAGGTTCAGGGGATCGTTGGCAAAGGCGGTGCGCCGCTCGGCGGAGAGCTGCTGGGCGCCCTTCTGCCAGGCGTCGCTCAGGGCCACCACGTGGTCGATCTGCACGGCCGTGCTGGTTGTCTGGCCGCGCACAAAGGAAATGGTCCGGGCCGTGTAGGGGTCCGCCAGCACGCCGGTGAGGACCAGGCAATCCCGCGTCCCGGGCCTGAACGTCTTGGCTGTCAGGTCGCGGCCCAGAATGTCGTTGCGGGTGTCGCAGCCGTTCCGGTCCACATCCGCCCACGCGTGGCCGAATTCGGCGCGGCTGTATCCCGTTTTTGGCGCACGGCCCTTCACGGGCAGCGTAGCCAAGAGGTCCAGGGCCGTCGCCGCCAGTGCGGGCCGCGCATTTCCGGCCAGGTCGGCGGCCAGGTCGGCCGTTTCCGTCGGGGCCTGGGACTGGGAGCTTGGGGCGGCGGTTTCCGTCGGGGCCTGTGCCGCCGCGGGCGCCGGGGCGCCGCCGCACGCCGTCGTGATGAACAGGAGGGACGCCAGTGCGGGGGCAAGGATGAAATCGGAGCGGGAGCGGGAGGCGCGCAGGAGCTTCACGGGGACTTTCTGGAGGCGTTGGGGTACGAGGGGAAGGAGCGGAGGCGGGTTCGACTACGCCTTTCGTGTCATTTGGTCATTTAAACACAGCAGGTGCACGGCCCCGAACCTTCCGTGGCCGGGACCGGCGCAAGCCGGCCTATTTCTGATCGCCCTCCGCTGTCCGCGACCGCTCCAAATACGGCTTGGCGTGCTCCAGCCCGGACTCCAGGGCATGCACCGTCCCGTCCATGGTCGCCGCGGCCGTGGCCCGAAAGGTGTCGATCGCATCCATGGTGGCGAAGACGTTGTCGAAGGCCTTTTGGAGCGTCTCGACGTTGACCCCGGAGCCGGCGGCCTGCTGGTGGATGCGCACGGTCTGGTCCTTGAGCATCTCGGAGGTCTTGAGGATCATGGTGTTGGTGGTGGCGTTGATGGCATCGATCTGGTCCAGGACCATTTTCTGGTTGGCCAGCGCCTGGGCCACGATCACGGCCGTGCGCAGTGCGGAAATGGTGGTGGTGCGGGCCCGGTCCACGCCCTTGATCAGTTCCTGGTTGTTCTTGCGCGTCAGGTCCATGGCCAGGTAGCCCTGGACCGAAACGGCCAGCTGGGTCAGGACGTCCTGGTGGCGCTGGCGGATGGGGAACAGCACGTCCGCCTCAAGCTGCCGGGCCGCCTCCGTCCGCCCCGCCGCCTGCAGCTGCGCCACCGTGTCGACGCACGCGTCGTCGAGCGCCTTCGCATAGACGGCGGTCTCGCTCAGGCCCTGCATGGTCTCCCACAGCCTGACCTTTTCCCCCGCCAAGTCCGCGTTGTCGGCGCGCAATTCGTCCTGGCCCGCCAAAAGAGACTTGATGATCGCGTCCAACTGGCCCTGGGCGGACTCATAGCGCTGGAAATACTTGGCCACCTTGTTGCCCCGGGGGATGAAGCCCAGGAGCTTGCGGCCCGTACCCAGGTCGGCGTTGTTGGGGGTCAGCTCCTCCACGGCGCCGCGCAGCTCGTTCAGCGTCTCCGCCACGTGCGCCTGGGCGCTGCTGCCGCTGCGCTTGGCCCCGGAAACCGAGGTGGTGGAGCGCTCCAATATGCGCCTGGACGCGTCGGCGGAGGACGTCATGTGCGGGGCGGCCAGCCGGGAGATGCCTTCGACCTTGCGGGCAAACTCGGGGCTGCGCGCGTCCATTCCGGCGATCCCGGCAATAAAGTCCTTCGCCTGCCGGCTGATTTCAGCCTGGCGTTCTTCGGGGACGGGAATCATGCCGGGCACCTGCTCGGCAGTGACGATCTCCGGCGCGTCCGGGGCGTTCAGGATCAGCGCGTTGTCATCGCCGGTGGGGGGAAGCAACGGAGAAGTCATGATCAACGAGCCTTTCCTTCAGTGGACTCGGGCGGGGCGTCGCGCGTGACGGCGACCCGGTGCCCGGCAATCACTGACAATGCTATTGCCTTGCGGGCCCCACCTGGCGGCGGCGCCCCGACCCCTTTTGGTTCCGGCCCGCGGACGCCGGGGCCATCGATTGCGCGGGCCCCGCATAGAATGGCCGCCATGACTGCCATCGCCGCAACGCACACCTTGCCCAAGGCCGAACTTCACCTGCATATCGAGGGTACGCTCGAGCCCGAACTGATCCTGGAGCTGGCCGCGCGCAACCACATAGTCCTGCCGCATCCCACGTTGGAGGGGCTGCGCGCACAGTATGAGTTCACGGACCTGCAGTCCTTCCTCGACCTCTACTACGCCAACATGGCCGTCCTGGTCACCGAGGCCGACTTCACCGACATGACCCGGGCCTACCTGCGGCGCGCCCAGGCCGCCGGCGTGCGGCATGCGGAGATCATGTTCGACCCCCAGGCGCACCTGGCGCGCGGCGTCCCGCTGACGACGACGGTCGCCGGCATCACGGCCGCGCTCGCCGGCAGCGAGGCGGAGTTTGGCATCACGACCGGGCTGATCGCCGCGTTCCTCCGGGATGAATCCGAGGACTCCGCGCTGGATGTCCTGGAACGGCTGCTGGCGATGGCCGCGCCCATCATCGGGATCGGGCTGGACTCCGCGGAGGTGGGCAATCCGCCGTCGAAGTTCATCAGATTGTTTCGGCGGGCCAAGGAGGCCGGACTGCACCTGGTGGCGCACGCCGGGGAGGAGGGGCCGCCCAGCTATGTGTGGGGTGCCCTGGACCTGCTCGGGGCCGAGCGGATCGACCACGGCATCCGGAGTGTGGAGGACGCCGTGCTGATCACCCGCCTGGCCGCCGAGCAGGTGCCGCTGACCGTCTGCCCGCTCTCCAATGTCCGGCTGCGCGCCGTGGACACCCTGGCCGCCCATCCCCTGCCGCACATGCTCGACGCCGGCCTGAACGTGTGCGTGAATTCCGACGATCCGGCCTACTTTGGCGGGTACGCGGGCCGGAACCTGGACGCCGTGGCGGAGGCGTTTGGCTTTGGCGCGGACACGCTGGAACGGCTGGCCGGAAATTCGATCCGCTCCTCCTTTGCGGCGGCGGAACGCAAGGCAGAGCTGCTCGCAGAGCTGGCCACGTGGCGGGCGGGGCAGGGGTACCCTTCGCCGAAGTAGCCGGCGCCCGCCGAGACTCGCCGGCATGTGGACGGGTTTCGACGCGGGGCGGCTACCTCGGCGCGGGGGTCAGCCGAGCGCGAGCAGCTGCCCCGCGGCCGTGGCCACCGCGCCGGCCTGCTCCACGAGCAGCACCGCACCCAGGGCGCACATGATGATGCCGCTGCCAAGCGTGATGCCGCGGGCGGCGCCGGGCCGGGAGCGCAGCAGGCGCCGCGATCCGGCCGCCACAGCTGTGTAGATGACCGCGGCCGACGCCACAAACGTCAGCCCCAGGATGATCGACTGGACCGGGACGGAAAAGCCGGCGTCACGCCGAATGAACTGCGGGGTCAGGGCCACGAAGAACAGCAGCCCCTTGGGATTGATGCTGCTGGTGCCCACGCCCTGGAGGTAGGCGCGCAGGCGCGTGGCGGCGCCGTCGGGCCCCACGACGGTGCCGGCCGCCCTGAAGCCGGCGCCGCGCCAGGACTTGGCGGTGACAAAACCGAGCCACAGCAGGTAAAGCGCCCCGGCGACGGTCAGCCCGAGCAGGAGGCCCGGCAGCGCGGCCATGAGCGCGGCGATCCCGGCCGCCAGGAGCAGCGTGTGCAAAACGTAGCCGCTGCACAGCCCGGCCACCGCGGGAACAAAGCTGCGCCGGCCCAGCCCGGCGGCAATGGAATAGGCCCAGTCGGGTCCCGGCGTGCAGGTCAGGGCCACGGCGACGATGAGAAATCCGATGAGTGCCTGCGGGTCCATGGTGCTCCTGGGAAGTRGTGTTGGGAGCAAGTTTAGGGAAAATCGAGGCAGAAGTGCTTATCAATTCCTGCCCTGAAGCGCCCAAATGAGATAAAATCATTAGGTGATTGATCGCATTGACAGAGAAATTTTGCGCCGTCTTCAGGATGACGGGCGCATGACGGCCACCGCGCTCGCAACGGAGGTGGGCCTGACCGTTGCCCCGTGCCATCGCCGGCTCAAGGACCTGGAGGCGTCCGGGGCCATCAGCGGCTACCGTGCCGTCATCGACCCGGCCGCCGTCGGCCTGGGTTTCGAGGCATTGGTGTTTGTCACGCTGGCGCAGGTGGACCGGGCCACGATCGACGAATTTGAGGCGATGGTGGCCGAGATCGGGCACATCACCTCGGCCCAGCGCCTCTTTGGGGACCCCGACTACATCTTGACGATCGTGGCCCGGGACCTCCCCGCCTACCAGGAGTTTTACGACACCCGCCTGACGAGCCTGCCCGGCGTGCTGCGGCTGCGCTCCACCCTGGTCATGAAGAACCTCAAGCCGGGCGCCGGACTGCCGCTATAGCCATTGCCTGAGCAGCCGTACGGGATTGATCGGCCGCTCATGTGGTCAGTCCACAGGGGATGTGACGTGCCCTACAGTGGGTCTATGAAAATCGCGCTCTTTGCCACCTGCATCGTGGACGCCATGTATCCGCGCACCGCACGGGCCACCGTCGCCATCCTGGAGCGGTTGGGGCACGAGGTGATCTTCCCGGCCGGCCAGGCCTGTTGCGGGCAGATGCACATCAACTCCGGCTACTTCCAAGAGGCCCTGCCCGTGGTGGCCAACCATGTGCGGGCCTTTGACACGGAGGACTACGACGTCGCCGTGGCACCTTCGGGGTCGTGCGTCGCCAGTGTGAAGCACCAGCAGGCCATGGTGGCCCGGCGCTGCGGCGATGACGCCCTGGCGGCCCGGGCCGCCGCCGTCGGCGCCAAAACCTACGAGCTGTCCCAGCTGTTGACCGACGTCCTGGGAGTCACGGACGCGGCCGGGCAGCTGGGCTCGCACTTCCCGCACAAGGTGACCTACCATCCCAGCTGCCACGGCATGCGGTTGCTTCACCTCGGGGACCGGCAGCTGAACCTGCTGGCCAGCGTGGGCGGGATCGAACTGGTGGTGCTGCCCGAAGCCGAGCAGTGCTGCGGCTTTGGCGGCACCTTCGCCCTGAAAAACGCCGACGTCTCCAGCGCCATGCTGGCGGACAAGACGGCCAACATTCGCGGCACCGGCGCGGAACTGTGTACCGGCGGGGATGCCAGCTGCCTGATGCACATCGGCGGCGGACTCTCCCGGCAGGGCAGCGACGCGGGCACGCTGCATTTTGCCGAAATCCTGGCCAGCACGCTGGAAAATCCCGTCTCCGCCACCGGCGACGTGCAACTGGCGGGGAGCACGCGATGAGCAACACATTTCTGGGCATGCCGAGCCTGCCGGTCTTTGGCGGCGGCAACCTGCACGCGAGCGAACCGTTCCCGGCGGCCGCGCACCGCGAACTCGGCAACACCTCGCTGCGCGCCAACCTCGGCCACGCCACCCACACCATCCGGGACAAGCGCCTGCGCGTGGTGGCCGAGGTTCCCGACTGGGAGGCGATGCGCAGCGCCGGGGCGGCCATCAAGGAATCCGTCATGGCGAGGCTGCCGGAGTTGCTGGAGCAGTTTGAGGCGAACTTCACCGCCCGTGGCGGCATGATCCACTGGGCCCGCGACGCCCAGGAGGCCAACGAGATCATCACCGGGCTGATCCGTGCCACCGGCGAGACGGAGGTGGTGAAGGTCAAGTCGATGGCCACACAGGAGATCGGGCTCAATGAATATCTGCAGGGACAGGGCATTGCCGCGGTGGAGACGGACCTGGCCGAGCTCATCGTGCAGCTGGACCACGATCGGCCCAGCCACATCCTGGTCCCCGCCATCCACAAGAACCGCGGCCAGATCCGCGAGATCTTCCTGCGCGAGATGGACGACGTCGACCCCGCCCTCACGGACGACCCCGCCCGGCTGGCCGAGGCCGCCCGCAAGCACCTGCGCCGCAAATTCCTCGCCGCCAAGGTGGCCGTCTCCGGCGCGAACTTTGGCCTGGCGGACACCGGCACGCTGACCGTCGTGGAGTCCGAGGGCAACGGGCGCATGTGCCTGACCCTGCCGGAGACCCTCATCACCGTCATGGGGATTGAAAAGCTGCTGCCCCGCTTCGAAGACCTCGGGGTGTTCATGCAGCTGCTGCCGCGCTCCTCCACGGGGGAGCGGATGAACCCGTACACGTCCCTGTGGACCGGCGTCACCCCCGGGGACGGACCGCAAAACGTTCACCTGGTGATGCTGGACAACGGCCGCACCGCCGCGCTCGCCGACATCCAGGGCCGCTCGGCGCTGCACTGCATCCGGTGCTCGGCCTGCATGAACGTGTGCCCGGTGTACGAGCGTACGGGCGGGCACGCCTATGGCTCCACCTACCCCGGACCCATCGGCGCCATCTTGTCGCCGCTGATGACGGGCATCAAGAGCGAGGAGAACAACTCGCTGCCCTACGCGTCGTCGCTGTGCGGCGCCTGCTTCGATGCGTGCCCGGTGAAGATCAACATCCCGGAGATCCTGGTGCACCTGCGCGGGGTGGACGTCGATTCCCGGCGCGCCAAGATCAAGGTGCCGTCCCAGCTGGAGATGATGATGAAGGGCGCCGAGTGGGCCTTCTCCTCGGGGCAAAAGCTGAACATAGTGGAAAAGGGCCTGCCGCTCGGAAGGCTGGCCGCCGGACCGGACAAGGTGATCAGGAAGCTGCCCGGATTGGCCGGGAAGTGGACGCAAAGCCGAGACATCCCCGCCCCGCCCAGCCAGTCCTTCAGGCAATGGTGGGCCCGGGACCACGTTGCCCCCGAGTCCTCACCGAGCGCGGGAGAGCAGGCATGAGCGCCCGGGAAGACGTCTTGAGCCGGATCAGGTCCGCCCTGCGCGACTCCCCGGCCGCGCCGGAGATCCCGCGCAACTACCGCCGTGAGTCGTCCATGACGCCCGAACAGCGGCTGGAGCAGCTGGTGGAGCGACTGATGGACTACAAGGCCACCGTGTTTGCCGTGCCGGCCGCCGGCGCCGCCGCCAAGCTCGCCGAGCTGCTGGCCGGCAGCGCCTCCATTGTGGTGCCGCACGGCCTGCCGCGGGAGTGGCTTTCGGCCCTGCCGTCCGACGGCGGTGCGCCGGTCCGGCACGTCGACTCGCCCGGGCAGCCCCTCACCGTGGCAGAGCTGGACGCCGTGGACGCCGTGGTGACCGGCGCAGCCGTCGCGGTGTCCGAAACGGGCACCATCATGCTGGACGGGAGCCCGTCGCAGGGCCGGCGCATCATCTCCCTGGTGCCAGACCGGCACATCGTGGTGTTGCGGGCCGCGGACATCGTCGAGGTCCTGCCCGAGGCGATCGCCCTATTGGACGCCACCCGCCCGCAGACCTGGATCAGCGGCCCCAGCGCCACCAGCGACATCGAGCTCGAACGCGTCGAAGGCGTGCACGGGCCGCGGACCCTCGACGTGCTGATCCTGCGGTAGTTGAGCTGGCAGCTCCTGCGGGTGCGGGCGACGCCACGTACCGCCGGCGGTGGAAGCATGGCAGCCATGGATCCCTCGGAGCTGTTGGGCGACGCGTTTGGCCGGATCGGGCCCATCGTGAACGGGGCGTTGGAGGGCCTGGACGCCGACATGATGAATTGGCGCCCGGACGGGAGAGGCAACTCGATCACCTGGCTGGTGTGGCACCTGTGCCGAACCCAGGACCGGCAGGTGGCGGACGTGGCCGGGATCGACTCCGTGTGGAAGGCCGGAGGGTATGCCGCACGGTTTGGCTTCGACCTCGACCCCGCGGACACCGGCTACGGGCACACGCCGGAACAGGTGGCCGTCGTGCGGGTTGAATCCGCGGATTTGCTCCTGGAGTACCACGGCGCCGTCCTGCGGCAGAGCCTTGCCTACGTGCGGGGGCTTGCCGACACGGACCTGGACAAAGTCGTGGACCGGCGCTGGAGCCCGGCGGTCACCCTGGGCGTGCGGCTGGTGAGCATTCTCGCGGACTGCCTCCAGTACGGGGGCCAGGCAGCCTACGTCCGCGGCCTGGCCCTCAACGACCACCGCCATTAAATACGGACTATCCCTTACTTAATGGAGCATTCGAGCATACACTGGGCGCAACCCCGCTCCTTCGGCAAAATTCGTGCGCACTCTCCATTGGCCACCTAATTTGTTCGCCTGGAAGCTGCGCGGGCGGGGCGTGTTCTTATATGTTGCCGGGCGGCATTTTTCGATGTCGCCCGATTACGAGAGAGGCACAATCATGTCAGGAAACAAGGCCGTCGCCTACAAGGGCCCCGGAGTGGTTGAAGTCATCGACATCGACTACCCGAGCTTTGAACTCAAGGACGGACCCGGCGTCAACCCGGCCAACGTGGGCCGCAAGGTGCCCCACGGAGTCATTCTCAAGACCGTCGCCACCAACATCTGCGGATCGGACCAGCACATGGTGCGCGGGCGCACCACGGCACCGTCCAACCTGGTGCTGGGCCACGAAATCACCGGCGAGGTGGTCGAGGTGGGCCCGGACGTGGAGTTCATCAAGGTCGGAGACATCTGCTCGGTGCCATTCAACATTTCCTGCGGACGGTGTCGAAATTGCAAGGAGCGAAAAACCGGCATTTGCCTGAACGTCAATCCGGACCGCCCGGGCAGTGCCTACGGGTACGTGGACATGGGCGGCTGGGTCGGCGGGCAGGCCGAATACGTCCTGGTGCCCTACGCGGACTGGAACCTGCTCAAGTTCCCGGATCGGGACCAGGCGCTGGAGAAGATCATGGACTTGACCATGCTCTCGGACATCTTCCCGACCGGCTACCACGGTGCCGTGTCGGCCGGGGTGGGCGTCGGCTCCACGGTCTACATTGCCGGGGCCGGTCCCGTGGGCCTGGCCGCGGCGACCAGCGCACACCTGCTCGGTGCCGCCGTCGTCATTGTCGGGGACATGAACGCCGACCGCTTGAAGCAGGCGCGGACGTTTGGCTGCGAAACCATCGACCTGACCAAGGGCGATCCGGGCGATCAGATCGAGGCGCTGCTCGGCGTGCCCGAGGTCGACTGCGCCGTGGATGCGGTGGGCTTTGAGGCCAAGGGACACGGTGCCGATGCGGGTCATGAGGCGCCGGCCACGGTGCTGAACTCACTCATGGACGTCACGACCGCCGGCGGAGCCCTCGGGATCCCGGGACTCTACGTGACCGGGGACCCGGGCGGCATCGACGCCGCAGCGCAGAAGGGGTCACTGTCGCTGAGCCTGGGGACGGGCTGGGCGAAGTCCCTGTCCTTCACCACGGGGCAGTGCCCGGTGATGAAGTACAACCGCCAGTTGATGATGGCGATCCTGCATGAGAAGGTCCACATCGCCAAGAACGTCAACGCCAAGAGCATTCCGCTGGTGGATGCGCCGCGCGGCTATGCCGAGTTCGACGCCGGTGCCGCCACCAAGTACGTGCTCAATCCGAACGGGTACCTGAACTAGGACCGCCCTCCCAATCCGGCTCGCTGGGGACCGGATTGGGGCCCACTGGCCTTAAGTGGTTCAGGCGGGGTTCAGCGGGGCCCGCAAGGGCCACTCGGATCCCTCCAGGATGACTTGGGCGCAGGCCCCCGTTTCACTGTTCACCAGGATGGGTGCCGCGAGGTTCACGGTGCTGCGTGTGCCGGGGTTCACCACCACCAATACGGTGGCCCCGGTCCGATCCGTGCCGATGCCGGCCAGATCCGCCGCGGCCAGGCGGGGAGTGTAGTCGGGCAGGTGGATGGCCGCGTCCAGGACATACAGGCGGGCGGCGCCGTCCGCGGCCGTGATGGAAAACAGCCCCGTGGCGTTCTCGATGGCCGCCAGGGAGAAGTCAACCCTTGGTTCCAAGCCGGGCGGAGGCGCCGTGAAGAGCAGGTCCGCGGGCAGCTGCAGAGTCGCAGGACTCATCGGAGAAAGTCCATCAGGGTCGGCTGCAGGACTTTCGCCGTCACGCCGAGGGACGCCTGGTAAGCCAGCTCCTGTGTTTTCAGGTCAAGGATGGCCTTACCGATGTCCAGGTCCTCGATGCCTGAACGCTGGTTTTCCAGGTCCACGACGGCATTGGCGTTGGCGTCCTTGGCCCGCAACAACTCCGCGTGCCTGGCGCCGACCTCGGCCCGCCCGCCAATCACCTTGTCGAGGGCGGCGTCGACGGAGTCCAGGTGGGTGGACACGTCGGTCCCGGAACGCAGGTCATCGGCAATCTTCGTAATAAGCGCAAACACGGAAGTCGCAGCGTCCCCAAAGATCGCCGCACCGTCGGCATCCACGCGGATGGTCGCATCGGGGCTAATCCGCCGCTGTACGCTGCTGCCGGCCGCCCCGGTGAACGTGAAAGCGGTCGGCGTGTCAATAAAGGCGCCCGCAGCATCTGAGTTTCCGGCAAAAATATTTCGGCCCGTGAAGCGCGCGTTGGCTTGGTTGAGGAGATCCGCCTTGAGGGAATCCAGCTCAGTGGCAATCGCGTTCTTGGCGGCTTGGTTTATGGCCCCATTTGCCCCCTGGATGGTGGCATCCTTGACTTTTTGGAGCAGCGTGGTCGCATTTGCCAAGGCGCTGTCGGCGACCGTCATCCAGTCGTCGCCGTTGCCGATATTGCGCCCGTATTGGACGGCGGCGGCCTGTGCGGCGCGGACCGCCATGGAGTCGGCGGTGCCTGCGGGATCGTCCGAGGGCCGGGAGATTTTCTTTAAGTCCTGTGCACCCTGCTGCAGCTGCGCCAGCTTGGCGGCATTGGCCTGCATGCCGCGCTGGGCGGCCGCGGCCGTGGTTTGTGTGGTGACGCGGTTCAACATGATCAGCGGCCTACCCGTCCGGTCTGGTTAATTAAGACATCCAAGGCTTCATCGATCGCCGTCATGACCCGGGCGGCAGCCTGATAAGCGTGCTGGTACGACAGCAGGTTGACGTTTTCCTCGTCTATGTCCACTGAGGCGTTTGACCGCTGGCCGGCGACGGCATTGTTCAGGGTCGCATCCGCCATGGCCGCCTGTTGGAGGCCCGCCTTGATGTCGACACCAAGGCGCACCACGGTATTCGTCCAGAGGGTGTCCGGCGAGGCCGGGCCGTTGCCTAATTGGGAGATGGCATCGGCGACGGAGCCGTCCTTGCCCCCTGCGCTCGGTGCCCCGGCTGCAATGCCACTGGCGCCGGTGGGCACGACGGTAAGTCCCATTGCCGGCGGCACGCCCGGACTGAAGCTGAAGAAAGACAGGCCAGTTGTGCCGTCGGCGGTAACGCCAGCCACATGTTGGCCGTTGACAACACCGGCCAACTTTACCGCGAGGCTGTCGTAGGCGGCGGCGGCCTGGGCGATTGCGCCGCCGGTGCCGTCAGCGGCCGCGGGCGCCAGCACCGAGAGCGCACCGGCGAGCTGCCCACCGTCCAGATCGATCGAAATCCCAGGGCGCCTGGCCCACTCAAGGGTGACTGCGCCGCCGTCGCCCATCCGGACCGGAACGCTGGCGAGCTTCATCGTGCTGGCCTGGTTGCCCGAGACCAGGGCGCTGCCTCCGACCAGAATTTCGTTGGTTCCATCGGGCAGGTCCCGGACAGTGCCGCCGGCGAGTTCAGCAATGCGGGCGGTCAGGGCATTGCGCTGGTCGATCAACTCGTTGGCGGGAAGGCCCGCCGCGCCGGCCGCGCGGATGTGGTCATTCAGGGAAGCCACCTGGACGGCTGTCGCATTCAACTCCCCGGCAAGGGATTCGGCCTTGCCGCGGGTCTGTGACCATTGGGAGTCGAGTGCCCGGTATCCGTCTGCGATGGCGTGGAGCAGCGTGGCCGACTTTTGCAGCAATACCGCCGACTGGGCGGTTGCGCCGGGGTTGTTGGCCAAATCCTGCCAACCGGCCCAAAATCCCTGCAACTGGCTGGAGAGACCGTTGGCCCCGGGCTCATTGAGCGAGCTTTCAATGCCGGTCAGCGCATCCGCCCGCACATTCGCGTAGCCGGATGTGGAAAATGCGGCCCGGACACGAGCGTCCAGGAAAGCGTCGCCCAACCGGGCAATCCCGGTCACGCCCACACCCTGTCCTGTCTTCACACCCAGATCGCTGAGGGCGCCGCGGGCCGGAGCGCCGATGGCGGTGAAATCAACGCGCTGCCGCGTGTACCCGGCGGTGTTGACGTTGGTCAAGTTTTGTCCAACAGTGTTCAGCCCGGTCCTGGCAGCGTTCAACCCGGCGAGGGCTGTGTTCAATCCGCTAAAAGTACTCACAATGTCCTTACAAAATTAAACGCTCTTGTCCAGGAACCGGGACCCGGGATCCTGGCTGGTGTGTCCGCGGTGGTCGTAGGTGCCGGTATCGGGCACCAGTCCCGCCACAGTGTCCTGGGCTGACCGCAGTCCCGCGCGCAGGAATTGCAGGTTTGTGTCCCGCAAGCCGCGGATCTGTTCCACCTGGGCGCTCATTGCCTGCTGGTGGGACTCCAATATTTCCTGCCACGGGCCGTCAGGAGCCCCGTCTGCCATTTCCAGCAGGCTGGCGTCGTCAGCCAGCCCCCAGTCGACGGATACGGACGACGCCAACGCAGTTCGCTCCAACGACGTGGCCCGGAGGCGGCTTAAGACATGTTCAACTTCTCGAGTGGCGTGGTCCAGCCAGCGGCTTTTGCCGGAAGTGAGAATCAAGTGCTCCTCCTCCAACTTGAAGACCAAAAGGTCGAGCAGCTCCCGCTCACGCCACAGCAAGGTGGTCAATTCCTCGGGGCCCATGGGATGTGTCCTTTCATCGGGCCGGGGCGGTGTCACAGGATACTATCGGCGTACATTGCCCGTTCGTAATGTGTTAATTCCCTCACGTCCGCTGACCGCGGCGTCTGCGCAGTGGAAAATTAACCAAATTGATATAAATACCTGGCGAATCACCCGCCGTGGTGGCTCGATCTGACTTAGAGTGAAGTGTCACTTGTGCTTGATAGCTGGTGGCACACCTGGGGGGGTGTCGGTTGCGACGTTGAGTCACAAGTTGCAAGGGGGGCAGTGCCGTTGAATCGCGAAGAACGCGACCGACTTGTTGTGCAAAATTTGCCGTTGGTGGGCTACTTGGTCACGGAAATTTGCATGCGAGCCAGTCACTTGTCCCGGCCCGACCTCACACAGGTGGGAGCCATAGCCCTCATCCAATGTGCGGAGGCCTTTGACGCCAGCTTGGGCGTCCCGTTTGGCGCCTATGCCCGGCGGCGCATCAAAGGCGCGTTCGCGGATGAATTGCGCCGCGAGGACTGGGCCACCCGCGGCGCCCGAACTCGCATGAGCGAGCACGCCGTCATGGCCGAAACCCTCTCCGCCGCCCTTGGCCGCATGCCCTCGACCGAGGAATTGGCGGCCGCGCTGGGCGTGGACCGGGCGACGGTTGAAGCGGCCAGGCTTGATGCCGCGCGCAGCGTCACGCCCTTGACCGATGTGATCGCGGACATGGTGGCGGCAACGTCGCAAAGCCCCGAGGAAACGCTGTTGGCGGCCGAGCATGAGGATTTTCTGGGTGAGGCCGTGGCGGCGCTGCCCGAGAAGATGCGCTACATCGTCGAGCAGATCTACTATGGTGACCGCTCCGTGAAGGAGCTGGCGGAGGAATTGGGCTCAAGCCACTCGGCGGTCTCCCAGCAGCGCGCCGAGGCCATGCGGCTCCTGCGGGACGGCATGGAGCGGCACTATCTGGCAACGGCCGACGCCAAGTCCGCACCGCATTCGCGGATATCCGCCTCGCGCCGGGAGGAGTACCTGGCCGACCTTGGCGCCAGGACCCTGGGCGGCGCCACCCGAATGCTGGGGGCCCTGACCGGCGACCGCACGGCAAATACCATGCCGGCACTGGGATGACCACCGGGTGTGGGCCGCGGATGCGGAACTCCCGCCGGTAAGTTCCTAACCGGTAAGGAGGAAGTGCCGACAGTTGGTCGTAGCTGCCCACGGACGGGCGGCCCGGCACTACCCAAATCTCACGGAGGATTTACTCATGGGCATGCAAGTCAACACCAACCTCGCGGCAAACAATGCTTACCGCAACCTCAACAACACCCAGAACGCGATGTCCAAGTCGATGGAGAAGCTATCCAGCGGCCTGCGCATCAACCGTGCGGCGGACGACGCCGCCGGCCTGGCCATCTCCGAAGGCCTTAAGTCCCAGGTCAACGGCTACGCCGTTGCCGCCCGCAACGCCCAGGACGGCACCTCGGTCCTGCAGACCGCGGAAGGCGCACTGACCCAGGTCCACTCGATCCTGCAGCGCATGCGCGATCTTGCGGTCCAGGCCGGTAACGACTCCAACAACGCCGATTCCCGTGGCGCGATCACCAAGGAGGCCACCCAGCTGACCAACGAGCTAACGCGGATCTCCGACGCAACGAACTTCAATGGCATCAAGCTGCTCGATGGCTCCCACGCGTCCCTGAGCTTCCAGGTGGGTGCGAACGGTGACGCCAGCAGCCAGATCGCGGTTAACTTGAGCGGCGCCAACGTCAAGAACATCGCCACGGCCCTGAGCAGTGCCGCCGGCGGCACCAAGGTTGACGTCCTTACCCCGACGGACGTCACGGGCGCCATGTCTTTCTCGATCACCGAGGCTGACGCCAGCACGAGCACCGTGACCACGGCGAGCCTCGGTGCGGCCGGCTCCTTCACCACCGTTCAGCAGGTAGCCGACAAGCTCAACTCGGATACCAGCTTCAGCGGCAAGCTGGTTGCGACGGTCAACGATACCAACCAGCTTGTTGTCCGGGCGTTCAGCGGCGGAGATGTGGTAGGTGGCGCCACCGCCGGGACCGATGCCTCGGCCGGTACCGGCTTTGCAGTCAGCGCGCCGAACGGAGGCGCCGCGGGCCTGGACTTCTCAAGCGCGACCGGCGCCTCTGCCGCCGTCACGCTGCTCGACAGCAAGATCACCACGATCTCTGCCGCCCGTGCCGACCTCGGTGCCGTGCAGAACCGCTTCGAGTCGGCGATCAACAGCCTGAACGTTGGCAAGGAAAACCTGACGGYCGCCCAGTCCCGCATCACGGACGTCGACATGGCGTCGGAAATGGTGAACTTCACCCGTTCCAACATCCTGTCACAGGCCGGCACCGCGATGCTGGCCCAGGCCAACCAGTCCAACCAGGGCGTTCTGAAGCTGCTCGGCTAAACCGACTGACCAAGCGGTACGGCAGCCAACCGGAAACCGGTGGTGGCCGCGGGAGTCCACGCGACCCTCACGGCCACCACCGGGCCGGTGGTGCCGACAGCATCATCGCCCCAATAATCGTCGTCCCTGAATCAGCACCGTCGAGAGGAACCGCCACATGGGCATGGGAATCGATGGGATGGTCTCCGGCCTGGACACCACCGCCATCATCAACGCGCTCATCGCGGCCGAGGCCGGCCCGCAAACGCTGATGAAGTCCAAGGTCACTACGGACACGGCCCTGGTCACCGCCTTCCGGTCGCTGAACACCAAGTTCGCGGCCCTTGCCACCCAGGCCGGCGGCCTGGCCAAAATCGGCGGACTGGACATGTACCTGGCGACCTCATCGTCGGATGTCGTCACCGCCACCGCATCCTCAAGCGCCCGCACGACCAGGCTGGACCTGACGGTCAACCAGCTGGCCCAGAGTCACTCCGTGGTTAGTGCCGCCATGACCGCTTGGCCTGCCACGCCCCCCGTGCTGACCTTCGTCAAACCTGACGGGACCAAGACAGAGGTCACCGCCGCATCTACCTCCCTGGATGACATGGTTGCCGCCATCAACTCGTCGTCCGCCGGTGTCTCCGCCGTCAAAATGGCCTCCGGCGTGGACGGCTCCGGAACCACGCAGTACAGGCTGCAACTGACCGCCACGGGAACTGGGGCCGCCAACGTCTTCACGGCCTACCAGGGGGGTGCTGCCGAGGTTGGCGCCGGCACCGCCCCGGAGCTGATGGCCGCACCGGGCGCCGCCGTGCTGCGCACCGGCCAGGATGCCCGCGTCACACTGTGGGCCGGTACCGCTGCGGAGACCGCGATCACGTCCGCCGGCAACACTTTCACCGCCATCGCTCCCGGCGTTGACGTCACCGTCAACAAGACCTCCACCGACCCTGTGACGGTCTCGGTCATGCGGGACGCGGGAAAGGTCGGCGCCGCCGCCAAGGACCTGGCAAGCAGTGTCAACATCATCCTCGGTTCCATTTACACCCAGTCCACTGTCTCTGCCGGCACCAGTTCCGCCGGTGCGGCCACCATGACGGCAGGCCTGTTTACCAGCGAAAGCACCACCGCCGCCGCAAAGACGCGGCTATTCAACGCCGTCGCCGACCCCATCGACGGGCAATCCCCGGCAACCATCGGCATCAATACGACGAAGATTGGCGACCTGTCCTTTGACGCGGATGCCTTCGCCGCCGCTTACGCCAAGGATCCCACGGCCGTGGAGCACGTGCTGGCGACAATCGCCGGCCGGGTCGCGGCGGCGGCCACGGCGGTCTCCGACCCGTACACAGGGACCCTAACGCAAAGGATCACGGGGCAGCAAAACGTGGTCGACGACCTCAACGCCCAGATCCTCGACTGGGACGGCCGGCTGGCCGCCCGCCGCGCGTCCCTGCAGGGCATCTACACGTCCCTGGAGGTGCAGTTGAGCAAGATGCAATCGCAACAGAGCTGGCTGACCGCCCAACTTGGGTCCCTCGATACCGGAAGCAGCCAGAAGAAGTGACGGCAATACCGAACATCAACCGCTCCCTGAACGCCTTCCAGCGCGAGGCGATCCTGTCCGCCTCCCCGGCACGGCTGCTGGTGATGCTTTACGACCGGCTCCTGCTTGACTTGGCCCGGGCCGAGACCGCCCAGGTCGCGGAGTCGTGGGATGTCGCCCGAGACCAGTTGATGCATGCCCAGGAGATCATCGGCGAGCTGTCCGGCTCCCTGGATCTGGGCGCCTGGGTGGGGGCGGAGAACCTGCTGGGCATCTACAACTACGCCGGCACGGCCATGATGAACGCCAACCTCTTCCGAAACGTTGACTTGACCCGCGAATGCATCGCACTTTTGGAGCCGTTGCGCCAGTCCTGGCACGACGCCGCCGCGCAGCCCGGGCCCTCGGGGGTCATGGGATGACCAAATGGCCGATTACGGAACCAACGGGAGAGGGCTTGCCGGTGGATGCCGAGCCCCTGCTGCGCTGGCAAGAGGCATTGGACCAGCTGCAGCAACACGCGGAACGGGCAATTGAAATGGCGCGTAATCGCAGGAACCTGGCTGCTACCGACGGCATGGAAGGTGACTGGGCTCCGCCGGCCGACCTTGGTGCGCTCCCTGCGGCCCTGGCCCGGCGGGCGCGGCAACTGGTGACTCTCCAGGAGCAGGCGGCGGGCCTGGTCCGCAAGTCCAGATCCGCCGTCGAACACGAACTGGCGGCACTCACCGAGTCACGCACGGAGGTCCAACCGATATACGTGGACGTCATCGGCTAGGACCGTTGCAGGAACGGAAAAAAATTGTGGGGCCGCCGCCTTACGAACTCTCCCGGAGCGCCGATAGATACGAGGGAGCACGGATCGCTCACCCCAGGCCACGGACCGGCCCCATTTTTCGTCGAGGAAGAGCGCTGTGCTGGATTCCGTGGTCACCGTGGCGCTTACGAGCGCATTAAATTCTCTCTCCGAGCGCCAAAAGGCGATCGCCAACAACGTTGCCAACGTCAACACCCCCGGCTACACGGCCAAGCGCGTCATGTTTGAGGACGCCCTGGCCGCGTCGGTGCGCGCCGGAGACGGCCATGTCACGGCAACCACGGCACGCTCCCTGGAACCCACCAGGCTCGACGGCAACAACGTCAACCTTGACACCGAGACGCTCTCGAATGTGGAGACCACACTTCGCTACCAATTTGCCGCACAGGCCGTCAACGGCGAATTCACGGCCATGCGCACAGCATTGAAGACCCAGTAATGGCCGACGCCATTGGAATCGCCGCAACGGCCCTGACCGTGCACCGCAAATGGCTGGACGCGGTCTCGGACAACCTGGCCAACGTCAACACCGCCACGGCCACCAGCGGCGACGCGTTCCGCGCCCGCTACGTCCTGGCCGAGGCCGGCGCCGGGAACTCGGGCGTCTACGTGGCCGGAGCCGCATACGGCGACGCGCAAGGCCGGCTGGTCTATGAACCCGACCATCCCCTGGCCGACGCCGAGGGCTACGTCCGGTACCCGGACATCGACGTGGCCTCGCAGATGGGGCAGCTCATCATGGCCCAGCGCGGCTACCAGGCCAATGCGGCGGTCGTGGACCGCGCGAAGACAATGTATGAAGCCGGACTTCAGATTGGAAAATAACCCATGAGTCCCACACCCATCGTTGGCGTCCAGGCGACCGCCCCGACCACGTATTTGCCCGCATCCGGCATGGGTGCCGGAGCCACCGACGGTGCCGGCTTCGGCGCGGCCCTGACCGGGGCGCTGGACAACGCGCAGGCATTGTCCTCGGACGCCCAGACCCTGGCCGTGCAGGCGGTGACCGGAAACCTTGACGACATCCACAACGCCACCATTGCCGCCGCCCGCGCCCAGGTGACGCTCGAACTTGTCGCCGCCATCCGCAATAAGGGCGTTGACGCGTTTACAGAGATCATGAGGATGCAGGCCTGATGCCCCCCGTCGTCACACAACTTTTCGGCCGCCTGGCCGGAACCCTCAAGGGTTTCAGCACGGCCCAGCGCACGCTGGCCGTCATTGGCGTTGCCGTGCTGGTACTGGGCACGGTGGCCTTGGGCACCTGGCTGACCAAGCCCACTTACTCCCCGTTGTTTTCCGGCATCGCGGCCGCCGACGCCAGCGCCATCGTCACCCAGCTCAAGACGGACAACGTCCCGTACCAGCTGACAAACGGCGGCTCCACCATTCTGGTCCCGGACGCCAACGTGTACGATGAACGGCTCAAGGCCGCCTCGGCCGGCCTTCCGGCCGCAACCACGGGCGGCTATTCCCTGCTGKACAACATGGGCGTGACGTCCTCGGAATTCCAGCAAAATGTCACCTACAAGCGGGCCATGGAAGGCGAGCTGGCCAAGACGATCATGGCCATGAACGGCGTGCAAAACGCGTCGGTCAAGCTGGCCATCCCGGAAAAGACCGTCTTCACCGCCACGAAAACCGACCCCACCGCGTCCGTGTTCGTGCAATCGGGGGGTTCGGCGCAATTGTCCTCGGACCAGATCGACGCCGTCGTCCACCTGGTCTCCTCCGCGGTGGAGGGGCTGACGCCAGCCAACGTGTCGGTGGTGGACGCCAAGGGCAACGTTCTCTCCGCCGCAGGTGCGGCCCTGGGCGGCGGCGCCGACAAGCAGGCCTCCGAGTACGAGAAGCGGACTGGCGCTGCCGTTCAGGCCATGCTGGACCGCGTGCTGGGCCCCGGCAACGCGACCGTCTCACTGACCGCGGCCATGGACAAGTCCTCCTCCGAGGTGGTGAAGGAGTCGTTTGCCTCACCCACCGGCGCCCCGGCCCTGAACGAATCCACCAGTTCCAACAAGTCCACCAACGGCACCGGCTCCGGTGCCGGGGTGCTTGGGCCGGACAACATTGCCGTGCCCAGTGGGACGGGGGCGGGGGCCGGCAACACCGAATCCACCACGACCACCAAGAACAATGCCGTCGACAAGACCACGGCAAACACCAGCATCCCCGCGGGCACGTTGCAGCGGCAGTCCCTGGCCGTGGCGGTGGACACCGCGGCCGCCAAGCGGGTGGATGCGGCCACGCTGACGGACATGGTGGTCGCGGCGGCGGGGATCGACCGGGCCCGCGGGGACGTCGTGAGCGTGAAAGTAGTGCCCTTCTCCACCGCCGCGGCCGACGCCGCCAAGTCCGCCCTGGACGCCGCCAAGGCCGACGCCGATTCCGCAGCGGCGGCCTCGACGTGGCGGACCATTCTCATCAGCGCCCTGGCCGTCCTGGTGCTCCTGCTGGCACTTGTGCTGTACGCGCGCAAGAACCGCCGCCAGGTGCGCCAGTTGGTGGACCTGGGCGAACGCAAGGACACGCTGGCCGAGCTCGGGGCACTGACGGTCTCCGGGACGACGGAGACCACTGCCCTGCCGGCCATCCCGGAACCGGTGGCCCTGCCGGTGACGGAACGGAGTGAATCCGCCTCGCGACGGGCCTCCCTGGACGCCCTGGCCGCCGCCGACCCGGAGGGAACCGCCGCATTGCTGCGCTCCTTCATGGACGACAAGGTGAGCATATGAACGACGGCACCAACCTGAACGGCCTGCAAAAGGCCGCGGCGTTGCTCATGCAGCTCTCCCAGACCTCGGCCGCCTCCGTCATGGCATACCTAAGTGAACCCGAGGCCGAGGCAGTCGCCTCCGAAATCGTCAAGATGCGACGGGTTCACCCGGACATAGCCGACGCGGTCATTGACGAATTCCATGACCTGGTTGTCAGCGGCCGACACGCCGCCTTGGGGGGCCGCGACTTCGCCGCCGGATTGCTGGAGGCCTCCTTTGGCGCCGAGCGTGCGGCGGGCGTCATGAACCGGCTGTCCACCAAATTGGCCGGCAAGCCCTTTGAATTCCTGGACGACGCCGACGCCGGCCAATTGGTCTCCCTGTTGGACGGCGAAATGCCCACGACCATCGCCCTGGTGCTGGCGCACATGCGCCCCGACCGGGCGTCGGAGGCGCTGACGGGCCTCGCCGGAGACGTGCGTACGGATGTTGCCCAGGCCATCGCGACCATGGGGCCGGCCACGCCCGAGTCCGTAGTCATCCTGGCCGAGACCTTGAAGCAGCGCGCGTTGACGGTGGTGGGTCCGCGCGACAAGGTGGCGGTGATTGGTGGAATCCAACCCCTGGTGGACATCATCAATCGCTCCGATGCCGCCACCGAACGGGCCATCCTGGAGGACCTTGAGCTGCGTGACCCGGACCTGGCCGAGGAAGTGCGCTCCCGCATGCTCACGTTCATGGACCTGGTGAAGCTGGACGCCCAGGACGTCCAGAAGGTCTTGCGTGGCAAGGAAGCCGGCATCCTGGCCCTGGCCATGAAGGGCGCCCCCGTCACTGTCCAGGATGTGATTCGGGCCAATATTTCCGAGCGCAACAGGGACCTCCTTGACTTTGAGATCGAATCGGTAGGACCGGTGCGTGCCTCGGACGTGGAGCAGGCCCAGGCGGATATTGGGCGGATCATTCGCGAGCTCGAGGAAGCCGGCGAAATTTCGGTGCGCCGCGGGGATGCCGAGGATGACGCCTATGTCTACTAATGGCAAGGCCGGTGTTGCCCCGGTGATCACGCCGGCGGTCTATCCGGCCGTGGCCACGGTGAAGGAATCCGAGTTGCACGCGGAGGCGGAGGCCCGCGGGTACCGGCACGGGCATACCCTCGGTTACGCCGCGGGCCTGCAGGATGCCAAGGCTGAAACGACGCTCATGCGCGAGGCCATGGAGTCGGAGCACGATGCGCTGCTGGTCGAGTTGAGGGCCAGGGTCGATGCCGAGATCGCCGTGCTGGCCGCGGCCGCGGCCGCCCTGGCCGCCCGCACGAAGCCCGTGCTGGCCGAAGCGGAACAGACGCTGATGTCGTGCGCCCTGGCCTTGGCCGAGGCCGTCGTCGGAAAGGAACTGGACGACGGCGAGACCTCCTCGCGCGCCGTCCTCGCCAGGGTCCTGGCTCGCCAGGACGACGCCGACCCGCCCGTGCTGCGGGTGCATCCCCGCGATTTGGCCGCCCTCAGTGCGGACGCCCGTACCGCCGGCGTCCCGGACATCATTGCCGATCCCCATCTTGCCCGGGGGGACGCCGTGGCGGAATACCCGGACGGTTTCCTGGACGCCCGCATCTCCACCGCCCTCGAGCGGGCCCGCCGTGCACTGCTGGAACCGCGGGCATGAGCCCCGCCTGGCCCGGCAACCTCACGGAGCGCAGTTCCGGCCGGTTTGCGGCCGCCCTGCGCGCCGCCGCACCCGAACGCGTCGGCATTGTGTCCGCCGTCGTGGGGTTGACCGCCCAAGTGAGCGGACTGCGATGCGCGGTGGGCGATCTGGTCAGCATTGCCCGCGCCCACTCCGGGGCGACCGGCACGGCGGCCGAGGTGGTGGCCGTTGGCCGGGACACCCTGAAGATCATGCCGCTGGGGCCGATGGAAGGGCTGGCACAAGGTGACCTGGTCCGGGCCAGGACCGAACCTTTGCTGGTGCCCACCGGACGGGGCCTGCTGGGCCGGGTCATAGACGGCCTGGGCCGCCCCCTGGATGGGAAGGGGCCCCTGGCCACTGGCCCGGGCGTGCCGCTGGCCAACAATTCGCCGAATTCCATGGAGCGGGCGCGCATTCGCGTGCCCCTGAGTACCGGGGTCCGGGTCGTGGACACGCTCACGACCGTGGGCCGCGGACAGCGCATGGGGCTGTTTGCCGGTTCCGGCGTGGGCAAGTCGTCGCTGCTGTCCATGATC
Organism: Specibacter sp. RAF43; assembly: GCF_052114065.1. NCBI lineage: Bacteria > Bacillati > Actinomycetota > Actinomycetes > Micrococcales > Micrococcaceae > Specibacter > Specibacter sp. RAF43. The sequence continues at coordinate 90,926 of NZ_JBFREA010000014.1, forward strand.
GCCCGAGGCACCGAGGCGGACGTCTCGGTGATCGCCCTGGTGGGGGAGCGCGGGCGCGAAGTCCGCGAATTCCTCGAAGACGACCTGGGCCCGGAGGGCCTGGCCCGCTCCGTTGTGGTGGTGGCGACCAGCGACGAACCCGCGCTTGTCCGGTTGCGGGCCGCGTTCACGGCCACCAGGATCGCCGAGTCCTTCCGGGATGCCGGTGACGACGTCGTGTTGATGATGGATTCGCTCACCAGGGTGGCGATGGCGCAGCGTGAGATTGGGCTCTCCGTCGGCGAGCCGCCGGCCACCCGCGGCTATCCGCCGTCGACGTTTTCCGTGCTGGCTCGACTCCTGGAACGGGCCGGGACGGACAAAACGGGCTCGGTGACCGGCATCTACACCGTCCTGGTGGACGGCGACGACCACAACGAACCCATCGCCGACGCCGTGCGCTCCATCCTGGACGGGCACATCGTCCTGGACCGGAAACTCGCCGTGACCGGGCACTTTCCCTCGATCGACGCCCTGGGCTCCATCTCCCGGGTGGCGTCAAAGGTGTGCACACCCGAGCAAAAGCATGACGCCGCAACCCTGCGCCGGGTCATGGCCGCCCGCCGCGGCGTGCAGGACTTGATCGACGTCGGCGCGTACCAGTCCGGCTCAAACCCGATGGTCGATGCCGCCCTGAACCATGCCGAGGCCATCAATCGATTCCTGCGCCAGGAGCTTGACGACCAGGTGCCGGGAGATGGTTCCTGGGCCGAGTTGCGTTCCCTTGTCACCTTGTTTGGAGGGCTTCAATGACCAAGACGTTTCGACTTGCCGGCCTGCTGCGCTACCGCAAGCTGCAGGAGGACCAGGCGTCCGCCGGACTGGCGCGCGCCAATGACAGACGCAACTCCCACGGCCGGCGCGTGGCCGGTGCGCGGCGAGACCTTGCTGAAACTGCGGCCGAGGTCAGTTCCGCGGCGGCGTTGACGGCCGCGGCCGCCGCCAGGTCTGCCTCGCGCAGCCTGCTGCTCGAGCTGCAGTCGCTTGCCACCTCGCTGGACGCGGAGGCGGCCTGCGCGCAGGCGGCACTGGTCGAGGCCAAGACCGCCGCCAACTCCTTGGAAAAACTGGCCGAGCGGCACGAGCTGGCGTCCAACGCCGCGGAGCTGCTCGACGAACAAAAATTCCTGGATGAATTGGCGTTGGCACAACGAAAGGGCCTGGAGTGAACGCCGTGGGCGCCGGTGCCGGCCCGTTGCCGGGCACCGTGAACGCCTCGCCCCCGCGGGGCCCTGCCGGCGGACCGGCCAGGCCCGGCTCAGATGCCGGCAGTTTTTCCGATCGCCTCGAAGGCGCCATGGACCAGGCAGGCCGTGACGGGCGTGTGGCGTCAAAGTCACCCGCACCGTTGCAGGGCCGTGAATCCGCAGCTTCGACCGGCCAGGCAGCGTCCGCGCTGAACCCCGCGGCCGACGCCGCACCGTCCGCCGTGGGTGACGCCGTGCCGAACGCCGGGGGTGACGCCGTGCCAAACGCCGGGGGCGGTGCCGGTCCGAACGCCGGGGGCGACATCGCCGCCATGCTTTCCGTGGCCGCGGGGCTTTCCATGGCCGCCGGACCGGCACCGGCCGCGGCTTCCCCTGGCGCTGCCTTGGGAACTGCAACCGCCACGGGACTTGCCGTCGTGGGAGAGCAGGCAGCGCCGGGCCGGTCCGCAGCGGCCAGCCCGGCCGCGGCGACGCCCGCCCAGGGCGCCGCTGCGCCGGATCCCCTTCCCGTGACGCCGCCGGCTGTGGCCGGCCCGCCGGGAGCGGTTGCGGCAACCGCAGGCGCGGCGGCGTCAGCAGTGGTGGCGGCCTCCGGGCCGACCATACATGCGGCCGCGGCGGCTGCGGCGGCCGGAACGCTGCCAACCAAGGTCACCGCGGCGCCCAGCGACGCCGGGACGATGCCCGCCCCGGTGTCGACGACCGCGGCCGCGGCAGCTGTGGCACCGGTGGCCGTCCCGACGGCCGGTGCCGCGTCCCCGCAACCGGTGCCGGGCACTCCAGGCTTCGCCGCTGCTGCCCCAGCTGTCGCTGGGGCGGCACCCGGCGCAACACCCGGCGCAACATCCGAGGCGGGGCCGGAGCGCGCCGCCAGTGACGGCGTCGTGCTTCCGAAGGGCATGGACGCCGCGGCGGGCACGCCCGACGCCCTCCACCAGCAGGGGGTACCCTCGGTCGGAACCGCCACGGTGGCGTCCGCGACGCCCACCCAGGCGCCCGCGCCGGCAGCTGCGGCCGCCCCCCAAGGAGCGTATCCGGCGTTGACGGAACAGCTGGCCCGCCCCATTTTCCAGCTCGCCACCGGGCAGGCCGGAGCGCAGGTGATGACGGTCCACGTGGTGCCGGACACGCTCGGGCCCGTCACCGTCAGCGCCCACATGGGCGCCGATGGCGTCCGCATTGAACTGCTCGCCGCCACCGAGGCCGGACGCGACGGGCTGCGGCTGATCCTGGCCGACCTCAAGCGGGACCTGGCCGGGCAGGGGCTGTCGTCCTCGCTGAGCCTGAACCAGGGCTTGGGCGGCGGTACGGCCGGCCAAGACCACTCCCCGCGCGGGAACGGTGCGCCGCCGCCGGGGGCACAGGCCTGGCGGCAGGAACCCGGCACCGAACGCGCCGGTTCCATGGCGGGGCAGCGGGCCCCATACCGCGGCTCATCGGGCACCACATCACTGGACATCACGGTTTAGACAGGAGCGCCACCATCAGCACCGAACCCATCTCCCCGGCCACCGCCGTCAACGGTGTCTACAGCACCACCCCGGCGCGCGCGCCCAAACAGGCCATGGACGCGGACATGTTCATGTCCTTGCTGGTGACCCAGCTGCGCAACCAGGACCCCTCCTCGCCCATGGACACCAACCAGATGATTTCCCAAACCACCCAGCTGGCCACCATGGAGAAGCTCACCAACATGGACAAGACCGCCACGGAGAACTTCTCGCTCCAAATGCGCTCGGCCGCGGCCGCCATGATCGGCCAAAGCATCTCCTGGCACGGCGAGGACGGCACCGCACACACCGGCGTGGCCGAGTCGGTGTCGTTTGCGCTGGGCATTCCGCAGGTCAAGGTGGGCGAGCTCACCGTCCCGCTGGACGTCATATCCGGCATTACCGCACCGTAGACAGCACTCTTCAACTCTTCAACTCTTCAACAGGCACAGACCAACCGCACAGAAAGGCTCCATCCATGCTTCGTTCACTGTATTCAGGCATTTCCGGCCTCCGCGCACACCAGACCATGCTCGATGTCACCGGCAACAACATTGCCAACGTCAACACCGCCGGCTACAAGGGCTCGAGCGTGCAATTTCAGGACACACTGTCGCAGGTGGCCCGCTCGGGGTCGTCGGCGCAGGCCCAGACCGGCGGCACCAACGCGGCGCAGGTGGGACTCGGTGTCCAGGTCGCCGCCATTTCGACGAACTTCTCCCAGGGCTCGGCCCAGGCGACCGGCCGCTCCACGGACATGATGATCTCCGGCGACGGCTTCTTTATCACCAGCAAGGGCGGCCAGCAGTCCTACGCCCGCGCCGGGGCCTTCGACTTCGACTCCCGCGGCCGGCTGGTCTCCCCCGACGGCGCCCTGGTGCAGGGCTGGCCGGCAGTCAAGGGTGTGGTCAATGCCGGCGGCGCCCTGGGCAACATTCGGATTTCCAAGGACATGGTGGCTCCGCCCGCCGACACGAAGTCGGCCGTGCTGGGCGGCAACCTGCCCTCGGACGCCGTCAATGGCGACGTGGTGGCCCGCGACGTCCGCGTGTTTGACGCCACGGGCGCGGCGCGCAACCTGGCCCTGACCTTCACGAAGACGGCCGGCGGGTGGGATGCGAGTGCCGCCGATGACAATGGCGCCACCGCCGGACCGTTGGGCCTGGTTTTCACCGCCGGCGCGCTCCCTCCCGGCACCTCCCTGGGTGTTGGTACCATCACGGTGGATCTGGCCGCCCTGACGGGCAACGCCGGGTCAACGACGGTGGCGGTGACCAGCCATGACGGCAACGCGGCCGGCACGCTGGAGTCCTTCACCATGGGCACCGACGGGACGCTGACCGGAACGTTCACCAACGGGGAGAACATGGTGATCGGCCGGGTGGCGCTGGCCAACTTCACCAACCCCGGCGGGCTGGAAAAGATCGGCTCCTCCAGCTACCGGGCCACGGCCTCCTCCGGCGCCGCAACACTCGGCACGGCCGGCTCCGGCGGTTTCGGCGAACTGACCAGCGGCTACGTGGAAATGTCCAATGTGGACCTGTCCCAGGAATTTACCAACCTGATCGTGGCCCAGCGTGGATTCCAGGCGAACGCGCGCATCATCACCACCTCCGATGAGGTCTTGCAGGAACTGACGCAGCTCAAGCGGTAGCATGCCTTCGCCCCGTCCCACTCCTAACGGATGGGGCGGGGCGGCCGACAGTGACGGCTGTACGTGGTTGATGCCATGCAAGCCGTGAGAAGGATGCGCCGATGATAATTGTGACCCGCCTTGACGGCCGGCACTTTGCGGTGAATCCGGACCTCATTGGACGTATCTTCGAATCTCCCGACACCATACTTGTCATGGCGGACGGTGCCCGGTTCATCGTCACCGAATCCATGGCCGAGGTCATCGAAAAGATCGCCCATTTCCGGGCGCAGGTCATTTCCATCGCCTACTACGACGACGGCGGCCCGGCAAAGCATCCGTCCCCGCGACTAAGTGTCATTCATCCGACGGGGCCACCCGAGGGAATTAGCGCGGGCGGGCGGTAGGCCATGGATCCGGCAACTCTTATTGGCATAGTGATCGCCTTCGGTTCACTGGTGGCCATGATCAATTTGGAAGGCTCAAGCGTCGGCAGCGTGCTGTTGATGCCGCCGATGCTGCTGGTCTTCGTCGGCACCATCTCCGTCGGCTTGGCCGGGTCCACGTTCAAGGACTTCCTGCATTCGGTCAAGTCGCTTCCCAAGGCGTTTACCGCCAAGCCGTCCCCGCCGGCCGAAAGCATTGACACGGTGGTCAATCTGGCGGAGAAGGCCCGGCGCCAGGGCCTGCTGTCGCTGGAGGAGGATGCCGGCAAGACGCAGGACACTTTTCTTCGCGACGCCCTGCAGAACATCGCGGACGGCACCGACGGCGACGAACTGCGGGAAATGCTCGACGACGCCATCGACACCAAGATGAAGACCGACAACATCGCCTCACGGTTCTTCCAGCAATTGGGCGGCTATGCGCCCACCGTCGGCATCATCGGCACCGTCGTCTCACTGACCCACGTGCTCGAAAACCTCTCCACCCCCAGCACCCTGGGCCCCATGATCGCCAGTGCCTTCGTCGCGACGCTATGGGGACTGTTGTCAGCGAACTTCATGTGGCTGCCCATCTCCAACCGCCTGGCCCGGCTTTCCGAGCTCGAGGTGGACAGGATGACCCTGTTGATGGAGGGCGTCCTCGCCGTCCAGGCCGGTTCCCAGCCCATCCTCCTGCGTGAACGGCTCACCGCCCTGGTACCCGAACACAACCGGGGAACGGCAAAAGCGGCCCGCAAACCCGGAAGCGACGACCACCTAAAGTCGGCGGCGTGAGCCCGCGACGGGGTCGGCGCGGCAAACGCAGTGGCCTCTCCGCCAACCACCCGGACGAACGGTGGATGGCCTCCTACATGGACATGGTCACCGTGCTGATGTGCCTATTCATTGTCCTTTATGCCATGTCCTCGGTGGACAACGCGAAATTCTCCCAATTGAAGGAGTCCCTGGCCACCGGGTTCGGCCAGGTCAACGTCGGCAAGATCGACACCGCCTCCGGCATCGTGGTTCCACCGAAGGAAGTGGGAAAGGAAGGAGCCTTCACCAAGGACGAAAAGGCCCTGGCCGTGGCCGAGGCGGAAAAGCTCACCGCCCTGCGCGATGCCATGCATGCACGGTTGTTGGCCATCGGACTGGCCGCCAACGTCGAATTCCAAATTGACCAGCGCGGACTGACAGTGAAGCTGGTTGGCTCGCAGACGTTCTTCCTGCCGGACAGCCCGGCCCTGTCCACGACGGCGGTCCGCGTCCTCGGGGCGATAGCGCCCGTGCTCAAGAGTGCCAAGTTGGAAATTTCCGTGGAGGGGCACGCGGCCAACGCCGTCACCAACTATCCCTCCGTGTGGGAACTCTCCTCCGAGCGCGCGGTCGGGGTGCTGCGCTACCTGGTGGAGCGGGGCCGCATCCCCGCCCCAACAGTCGGTGCCGTCGGATACGGCTCCGCCCGGCAGGTCAACGACGACTCCACCGAGGCCCTGCGGGAACTCAATCGCAGGGTCGACATCGTGGTGCTGTCCAGTCAAAAAGAGGACGTGCGGGCCCTGATCCCCGCGGCCCTCAAAGTAAAAGTGAACCAGCCCTAACGCGGATTCGACAGCTGCCGATAGTAGCTGATGTGTCAGCACCTTCAGTGAGTCCAGTCCTGCCCGGAAGCGGGCTGGGCCGTGCCGTGGAAGTGTACGACTTCCGGCGCCCCACAACGTTGGCACGAGAGCACAGCCGGGTCCTGGAGCTGGCGTTTGAGACATTCGCCCGGCAGTGGGGCACGTTGTTGACAACCAATATTCGGGCCGGTTCGGCCGTGGTTGCCGAAAACGTCAAGATGGTCACGTACGACGAGTACGCCGCTTCCCTGCCGGCCGCAACGGCGATGGTGTTGTGCGAAGTTGAGGGACAAGAAGCGAAGGGCGTCATTCAGTTTCCCACCGAGGCGGCCTTGTTTTGGATCACCCGCATGCTCGGTGGAAGTCCGGTCGTCCCCCTGCCCAACCGCAAGTTCACCCTGATCGAACAGTCGTTGGTGAAACGGCTGATGGATGATGCGTTGGAGGATCTGCAGTACTCTTTTGGGTCCCTGCTCTCCGCCGCGCCGACCGTCCACGGAATTCACTTCAATTCACAATTCGCCCAGGCCGCCGCAACGAACACGTTGATGATTGTGGCGGACCTCAGTGTCACCGTGGGCGAACATACCTGGGCGGCCACCGTCGCCTTGCCGGCGGAGTCGCTGCTGAAGCAAATGGGATCCAACAGCCCCAGGAGCGACCGTGCCGCGGCGCCGGCACAGATGCGGGCCCAGGTGTCCCGCGTCCCCGTGGATGTGGAATTGAGCATCGGCCCGGTCGCGGTCAGGCCCCGGGTCATCTTGAATTTGGCCGTGGGCGATGTGGTGTTGTTGGAACACGCCGTCGGGCGGCCCTTTGAATTGGCCCTGGCGGGCGAGTCCGTGGCCCGGGCCGTCGGCGTGACCCATGGATCCAGGCAGGCCGGGCAAATAGTTTCAATCGAGGAGAGCGCCCCGTGACAATCACCCCCACCCAACAGGTGACGGCCGTAGCCGCCCTGGCGGCCCTGTTGCCCGCCTCAACGCCGCTGGAATCGGTGCATTGGACGGTCACCTCCGGTGAAATCCCGGCCGTCGGCATGTCCACCCTCACCGTTGACTATCTGGGCGCCATCTCCGCGGAACTGGCCATCGCCCTGCCGCGCAGCACCGAGGAAATCATCAAGATGGCCGCGGTCTCGGCCGCCGTCTCAGCCCGGGACGTCCTGCGGCCCGCGCTGGAAGCCGCTGCGGAAACCCTGGGCTCAGGAGTTTTGGGCGACGTTGCCGAAGGCGCCTCCACCGATCTCTTCGCCGATCCTGAAGCGGCCGTCTACAGGCTTTCCGAGCCGGGCAGCACCGAACCTTTCGCCTGGTTCGCCATCCGGACCCAAAACAGTGAAAAACACCCGTCCCGTGGCAACGCGGTGGTGACCGCCCAGAAGATGGGGCGCATTCACGGCGTCGAAATGGCGCTGTCGGTCGTCATCGGCCGGACCAGGATGACAGTGGCCAACGTGTTGGGCCTGGAGCCGGGGGACGTGGTGGATCTCGACCGGCCGGCGGGATCGCCGGCCGACATCTTGCTCAACGGCCGTCTGATCGCCCACGGCGAGGTGGTGGTGGTGGACCAGGAGTACGCCGTGCGGATTACCAAGATCCTCGATGCTGCGGAGACGATCCGTTAGGTGGACACGCTCCTGCTGGTGCTGCGGGTGGCGCTGTCTCTGGGTGTGGTGGTTGTCCTGCTGTGGATGGCCCAAAAACGCTGGGTCAAGGGGAACCGTTCGCCGGTCGAGGCGGACCTGCAGGTGGTCAGCCGGCGCAGCGTGGGGCAAAAGGCGTCGGTGGTGGTGGTTGACTCGGACGGCCAACGCTTCCTGCTTGGCGTCACCGAGAACACCATCAACGTCCTGCATTCGGGGCCGGCCCCCGAGCCCGCCCCCGAGCCGGCGTTTTCCCATGCCCTGCGGCAGGCCGGGACGGAAGCGGACGGCCTCCGCCCGGTGCGGGGCCGGCGTCAACGCCCGGAACCGGCGGGGCTCTCCGGATCCATCCTCTCGCCCAAGACCTGGCAACAGGCCGGCGCCGCGGTGCGCAAGGGCCTGAATCTGTGAATATGGACACTCCCTCCGTCACCTTGCGCCGGTGGGGCCGGGCGGCGGTGATCCTGGGCCTGGTCCTGGCGGTGCTGGTGGCGCTCCAGCTGGTCTTTTCCTCCTCCGCGCATGCCCTCTCCGTCATGGCGCCCGGGGATCCCATCCCGCCGACGCCGCCCACCGCGCCAACGGTCCCGGGGACCGGAGGCGTCAACGTCACGGTAAACGGCCTCAACGGCGAACCCAGTTCGGCGATCGTGACCCTGCTGGGCATCACCCTGCTGTCCGTGGCGCCCGCCTTGCTGTTGATGATGACCTCCTTCACCAAGATCTTCGTGGTCCTGGCCATGGCCCGGAACGCCCTGGGCCTGCCGTCGATCCCGCCCAACCAGGTCCTGGCCGGCCTGGCCCTGTTCCTGTCGCTGTTCATCATGTCGCCAACGCTGATCGACATCAACAATGCGGCCGTCCAGCCGTACCTGAACGGTCATCTGGACGTCAACGGCGCCTTTGACGCCGCGTCCGCCCCGCTGCGCCACTTCATGCTGCCGCAGACACGGGAAGAGGACATCGCCCTCATGACGCGCTCCGCCGGCCGGGAAAATCCGGCAACTCCGGATGCGGTGCCGATGCTGACGCTCATTCCGGCGTTCATGATCTCCGAACTCCGCAGCGCCTTCATCATCGGATTTGTCATCTTCATCCCGTTCCTGATCATCGACATCGTGGTCGCCTCGGCCCTGATGTCGATGGGCATGATGATGCTCCCGCCGGTCATGATCTCCCTGCCGTTCAAAATCCTGCTGTTCGTCCTGGTCGACGGCTGGGGCCTGATCGTCACCGCACTCGTCAAAAGTTATGGGGGTGGGACGTGAATACCTCCGAGGTACTCAATATCGCCGTCCAGGCGCTCTGGGTCGCGGCCAAGCTCTGTGCGCCGATCTTGCTGACCGCACTGATCGTCGGCTTCGCGGTCTCCTTGCTCCAATCCATCACCCAGGTGCAGGAGGCAACGCTGTCCTTCGTGCCCAAGGCGGTGGGCGTGGCCCTGGCGTTGCTAGTCTCCGGGCATTGGATGATCACCGAGATTGTCACGTTCACCAACGAGCTCTTTGACAAGATCCCCGCACTGTTGAGGGGCTGAGCCGTGAACATTCCGATCAACCTCGGCTGGATGGAGACCTGCCTGCTTGCCGCCGTGCGGATCACGGCATTCATCGTCATTGCGCCGCCTTTTTCCTACAATGCCATTCCCTTGCGCATCAAGGCGATGCTGTCCCTGGGCCTGGCCGTGGCGATGGCCGGCCGGCTACCGGCCGCCGGGACCGTCAGCGACACCGGTCCCTTCATCGTCTCCCTGCTGCTGGAGGTGGTCACGGGCGCGGCGCTTGGTTTTCTGGTGTACCTGGTGTTCGCCGCAATCCAGACGGCCGGCGCCCTGGTCGACACCTTTGGCGGCTTTGCCATGGCCCAGGCCTTTGACCCGCAGTCCCTGGTCAACGGCGCGCAGTTCACCCGGCTCTTCCAGATGACGGCCGTGGCACTGCTCTTCGTCTCGGACGGCTACCAACTGATCATCGGCGGCCTGGCCCGTTCCTTCGACGCCATCCCCATGGGCGGCGGCTTCGATCTGGCACATCCGGCACAAGTCATCGCGACGGCCACCACGGGCATGTTCCTGGCCGCCGTCCAGATCGCCGGGCCCTTGCTGGTGGTGTTGTTCCTGGCCGATGCCGGACTGGGCCTGCTCACCCGGGTGGCGCCGGCCCTGAACGCGTTTGCCATGGGTTTCCCATTGAAGATCATGCTCACCCTGGCCCTGGGCGGCCTGCTCGTCATCGGCCTGGGCCATGTGGTGCCGGGCATGGTGGACACGGTCATGGGCTACCTGGCGAGGGTGGTGGCTCGTGGCTGAAACCGGCGAAAGAACCGAGCGGGCCACCGAAAAGAGAATGAAGGAGGTCCGTGAAAAGGGGCAGCTGTCCCGGTCACAGGACCTCACGGCGTGGGTTGGTGTGGGCGCGGCCGTCATCATGCTTCCCGGAGTGATCCGGCGGGGCTCAGACGCCCTGGCGGACCAGATGTTCACGGCCGCGTCGATGGCCGCGCACCCGGACCCGTTGGTTGCGTTGCGGGCCCTGGAAAAGGCGCTCGGCGCGCTGGCCGAGATCCTGGGCCCCATGTTCCTGGCGGTGGTGGCGTCGGTGGCGGCGGCCGCGGCCATCCAGGGCGGCATCCGCTTCAAGAAGTTCGAGGGCAAGTTTGAACAGTTCAATCTTTTGAAGGGACTCAAGAACGTGGTGGGCACCCAGGCCCTCTGGAACGGTGCGAAGGCGCTCCTCAAAACGGCCGTCGTGGGCCTGGTGCTCTATGTCGTCGTCCAGGGCATGGTCCCGATCCTGCTTCAGGCCGGCGGCCTGCAGATTTCCGAGCTCCTGGCCGCGGCCGGGCGGGGAGTGATCGAACTGGTGCAATTTGCCGTGGCGGCCGGCATGCTGCTGGCCCTGGCCGACGTGTTCGTGGTCTCGCGGCGCAACCGCAAGAAGACGCGGATGACCAAGAAGGAAGTGCGGGATGAGAACAAGAACAGCGACGGCGACCCCATGATCAAGGCGGCACGCCGGCAACGCCAACTCAGCATGGCGCGCAGCCGCATGATGAGCGCGGTGGCGACGGCCGACGTCGTCCTCATCAACCCGGTGCACGTGGCGGTGGCGCTGCGATACGAGCCCGGCAAGTCCGCCCCCCGGGTCGTGGCCAAGGGCGCGGACCGGGTGGCCGCCCGCATCCGCGCCGAGGCCGAAGCCAAGAAGGTGCCCATGGTCAGGGACATTCCCCTGGCCCGGGCCCTGCACGGCGCCTGCGACCTCGGCGCCGAAATCCCGGTGGAGCTGTACAGTCAGGTGGCGGCCGTGCTGGCATTCGTCATCGCCTTGAAGAAGCGCGGGGCCGCGGCCGGAACCCACCAGATCCTGCCCGCCGGCTCCACCATCCCGCCCCGCCCGTCCCTGATGACCAAAGGACTTCCCGCGTGAACCATAATGTGTCCAAGCTGGCCATCCCCATGGGTGTGGTGGGCATCGTGCTGCTCCTGGTGGTGCCGATCCCGGCCATGCTGCTGGACGTGCTGATCATCATCAACATCGTCTTTGCCCTGCTGGTGCTGATGAACAGCATGTTCGTGAAGAAGCCGCTCGACTTTTCCGTCTTTCCGTCGCTGCTGCTCGTGGCCACCCTGTTCAGGCTCGGGCTTAACGTCGCCTCCACCCGCCTGGTGCTGGGGCAGGCGCACGCCGGGCAGGTGATCCAGGCGTTTGGCGAGGTGACCGTCAGCGGGAACCTGATCATCGGCGGGGTGATCTTCCTGATCCTGGTGGTCATCCAGTTCGTGGTGGTGACCAAGGGTGCCGAACGGGTCGCCGAGGTCGGCGCCCGCTTCACCCTGGACGCCATGCCGGGCAAGCAGATGGCCATCGACGCGGACCTCAACGCCGGCCTGATCAGCGACGTCGAGGCCAAGGAGCGCCGGGTCGAGGTCTCCGCCGAGGCCGACTTCTACGGCGCCATGGACGGGGCCTCGAAGTTCGTCAAGGGCGACGCGATCGTCGGCATCATCATCATCATCATCAACCTGGTCGGCGGCATCGCCATCGGCATGCTCCAGCGCGGCATGGACATCGCCGATGCCGTGAACACGTACTCGCTGCTCTCCGTCGGCGACGGCCTGGTCTCGCAGATTCCGGCGCTGCTGATGGCCGTGGCCACGGGCATGATCGTCACCCGCTCCAACGCCTCCTCCGACATGGGCTCGACGGCGGCGCTGCAGCTGACGCAGTCACGCTCGGCCCTGCTCGTGGCCGGGACCGCGGCCATCATCATGTCCATCATTCCGGGCATGCCGGTGTTCTTGTTCCTGGCCGTCGGGGCGGTCCTGCTGTTCATCGGCCAGCGCGTGAAGGAGGCGGAGATCTCGGCCGCCAGGACGGCCGCATTGGAGGCGACGGCGCTGGCGCCGCAGGCCGAAACCACGGAGGACATCCTGGAGCAGATGCGGGTGCAGCCGCTGGAGATCCAGCTGTCCACCGATCTGGTGGACCTGGTCTCCGGCTCCGCGGACGACCTGCTGGCCCGGATCCGGGCGCTGCGGCACAAGGTGGCCATGGAGATGGGCGTGGTGGTGCCCCCGGTGCGCACCCGCGACCATGTGGAATTGCCGCAGTCCACCTACGTGATCCGGATCGCCGGCGTCGAGGCCGGGCGGGGGAGCGCGCCCGCCGGGCGGGTCTTGGCCCTGGGCGACCACCTGTCCGCGCTGCCCGGCACGCCCACCGTGGAACCGGTGTTTGGGCTGGCCGGCAAGTGGATTCCCGCCGAGATGCGGCACAGCGCCGAAATGTCCGGGGCCACCGTCATTGACCGGGTGTCCGTGCTCATCACCCATCTGTCCTCCATTGTCAGCGCCAATGCCGCCCGCCTGCTCAGCCGGGAGGACGTCCGCGTGCTCACCGAAGGGGTCAAGGAGATCTCCCCGTCAATCGTTGACGAACTGGTTCCGGGCATGCTGTCCCTGGGCGAGGTCCAGCGGGTCCTGCAGGGCCTGCTGGGCGAGCAGGTGCCCATCAATGACCTCCCGCGGATCTACGAGGCCCTGTCCCTGCACGCGAAAAAGAGCACGGAGCCCGAGGCGCTGATCGAGGCCGCCCGGACCGCGCTGGGCCCTGTCATCGCCGACAAGTACCTCGACGGCGGCTCGCTGGCGGTGCTGATGATCGACCCCGGCCTGGAACAGGCCTTGCTGGAGGGGCTGCGCCCCTCGGAACTTGGCACCCAGATTGTCCTTGATGCGAGCCGGATCGAGGCGTTCCTGGTGGCCGTGACGGAAACCAATGCGGCGGCCGAAAATGCCGGGCGCAGTCCGGTCCTGGTCTGCGCCCCCGCCCTGCGCCCCGCAATATGGCGGCTGGTGTCCGGGCGCGTCAAGGGACTTCCCGTGGTGTCCTACACGGAGGCGACGGCCGGCAACCCAACGATCGAAACGGTAGGAGTTGTGCGCGGTGCCCAGTCAATTTCAGCTTAGGGGACACAGCCTGGAGAGCCTGCGCTGGCAGCTCTTCGACACGTACGGATCCAGGGCCCGCATCATCCGGGCCGAACGCGTCCAAACGGGCGGCCTGTTCGGCCTGGGGGCCATCACATCCTTTGAGGTGACGGTCGAGGTGGACGGCCGTCCGGCGTCGAACGACGACGACCCTGCGCCCCGGGGTTTGTCCCGCGAGAGAGGCTCCCGCGGGCGGCCCAGCACGCGGCGCGGCTTGGCCAACCTGCTGGCCGACGCCGACGACGCCGACCGCGTCATCGCGCCCAGGCAAAAGACCGTCTCCACGCAGAAACCCGACTTCGACGCGATCCTGGACCGGATGACGGAACGGATCGGCGCTGTTGCGCCGGGCGAATCGGTGGCCGGGCGGGTGGCGGACCTGGTGGCCGAGCCGGACGGGGCGGGTGCGGCGATGCCCGGGGGCGACCCGGACGTCCCCCGGCCCTCCACGCAGCCCGGGGACCTGATCGTGCTCGTGGGACTGCGCGACCAGCCGCTGCGCACGGCGTGGAGCATGATGCGCGCGCTCGAATCCGGGGCGGAACTGCGCACCGCGGGCGACTACCGCCAGGAAGGCTTCGACCACGTCATCATCGACAGCGGTGAAGTGAAGAAGGTCCAGGCGCTGGCGGCCGTCGACGGCAAGCCGCTGTTGATCGCCTTCAGCATTGGACAGCGCCGGTCCTCCAATCCGTCAATCCTCTCCTCGGTCCGCCCGGACCAGGTGTGGCTCGTGGTGGACGCGGCACACAAGCCGGCGGACACGCAGGCCTGGGTGCGTCAGGCGTCCTGGTTCTCCGTTCCCGAGGCCCTGGCCGTGCTGGGTTCTGCCGACACGGCCACCCCGGAAACCGTCAACGAGCTCGGATATCCGGTGGGCTGGGTGGACGGCTACCAGGCAACCTCGCCTGTGCTTTAAGCCACGCTAGACTGGGCCTAGCAGCACATCCATGGAAGGAACTGCATGCTGGTATTGACCCGCAAGATCGGCGAGAAGATCATCATTGGCGAGAACATCACGGTAACCATCCTCGATGGCGGCCGCGGTGAAGGCGTCCGCATCGGCATTGAGGCGCCCCGCGATGTGAGCATTCACCGCAGTGAGGTGGTGGAGGCCGTGTCCGCGAACAACCGGGAGGCCGCGCAAAGTTCGGTCGGTTCCGCCGTGGCCGGCCCCGACGGGGCAAGCCCGGAGGCGTTGATCATGGCGGCGCTGGGGCTGGGGCCCGCCGACTAGGGGGACGCACGCCTGGGGAGCCTTAATCGTCACAAGTCTCCCATCTGACCGTGTCCTCCAAACTGGCCCGCGACGTGCGGAAGTGGTTGACGGGGTCGGTCATGTCGGGGTGTCCGAAAGAGATGCCCAGAAGAATGCGCTCGTTTTTGGGGATGTTGAAATGCTTTCGCACGAGGGGGGAATGCATCGCCAGCGCTGCTTGAGGAATCCCGCCCAGCCCCTCGGCTTCTATGGCCAGCAGGAATGAACCCACATATACGCCGACATCGAGGGCGCCGTATACCCCCATGCTGTCCTCGACGGTGACTATAGCCACGTGGGGTGCCCCGAAGAGGTCAAAGTTCTTGGCTGCCTGCGCCAGCGACGCGGCGCGATCTCCTGGGGAAATGCCCGCGGCTTCGTAGAGTTGTTGGCCGCTCTTCTTACGCCTTTCCCGATGAATTCCGGTGTAGAAGCCGGGAAAGGAGAAATCCGTTTCCGGGGCATGGGAGCGGGCGTGCTCCGAAAGCGCCTTGCGGAATCCGTCTGTGCCCGCCTTTTCAGTTACAATGACTCGCCACGGTTGGGTGTTGCACCAGGAGGCCGAACGCTGGGCGATGCGCAGGACCCGTTCCACCGTTTCGCGGGGAACTGCGTGGGGCGTGAACGCCCGACAGCTCCAGCGATGGGAGAGTAGGTCTTCCAGCGTCCCGCTGCTGCCAGTGTCACGGTGCGGGTTGGAGCGTCCAGTGTCCATCAAAATCTCCTTGGCCTCTCCCGGGCAGTGGCTCGCGGCGGCCAAGCGACCCAGGATGTGTCCGCGCCGCTGGCTTGACGGTCCCACTCACACCGGTATATTTTGTGATCAAGCGTCTCATAAATAATAGACCCGAATCAGAACATTACCAATGCTGTTCCATGAGCATTAACAAGCAAAGAGGGCACGATGGCTGCATTACCACATTTCTCGGGGCCTCTCAAGGGCCTTAAGGTTCTGGAATTATCGGGGTTGGGTCCCGGACCGTTCGCTGCCATGCTCCTGGGCGACCTCGGCGCCAATGTGCTCCAAATTGAGCGCCCGGGCGGCGCAGCGAGCCTGATGCAGCCTGGCAACGATCCAATGCGACGCAACAAGCAAGCAGTGACGATTGACGTTCGCACTCCTGAGGGTCTCGAGATGGTCCTCGACCTCGCTGAGAGCGCCGATGTGATTATCGAAGGGAACCGTCCCGGAGTCACCGAGCGTCTGGGGCTTGGGCCGGAAGACTGCTGGAAACGCAACCCCGGGCTAGTCTATGGGCGAATGACGGGCTGGGGGCAGGACGGTCCGCTGGCCAGGACGGCCGGACACGACATTTCCTACCTCGCTATTACAGGCGCGCTGCACGCCATCGGTCAGAAGGACCGTCCACCCACGATTCCCCTCAACTTGCTTGGCGACTTCGGCGGGGGCTCGCTCTACTTTGCATTCGGCCTTCTCGCGGCGGTGTTCGAAGCGCGCACGTCAGGTCGGGGCCAGGTGATCGACGCCGCGATTGTCGACGGTGTAATCTCGCTGTTGCTCCCCATCCACGGGATGATGGACATCGACCAGTGGAAGGATGAACGAGGAACGAATTTGCTTGACTCGGGACGCCCTTGGTATGACGTCTATCCCACGTCGGATGAGAAATATATTGCAGTAGGGGCGATCGAGCCCAAGTTCTATGCCGAGTTCATGAGTGTTCTCGGTCTTGACGCTGACGAGGAAGAGCGAGCCCGACCAGAGGCATGGCCTTCTCTGCGGGAGCGGATCGCATCGGTTATCGCACAGCGCACTCGCCAACACTGGGAGTCGGCATTTGAAGGGACGGACGCGTGCTTCGCGCCTGTCTTGAGCTTGGAGGAAGCCAAGCGGTATCCGCCTAATATTGCCCGAGGCACCTTCGTGGAGGTTGGTGGCGTCTTGCAGCCCTCCCCGGCCCCCCGCTTCAGCCGCACCCCGCCGGGCCGGCCGCGTGCTCCCCTCTCAGCCGACGCCGACCCACACCTGTCGCTGGAGGCATGGGGAATCGGTGACACCGAGGCTTTTCTTGCTGGGCGCCGACTCCAGGGCTCCGCCGAATTGACCAACGGTGGGACCGCGAGACGACGGGAGGCACAAGTATGAGCAAGACAGAAAACGCAGCCGATCTGTCGATGATGGGCGACGGTGAAGTCACCGTGACGCTCGCGGCGCCCTATGTGGCTTGCGTTCAGATCCAACGCCCGCCTGCGAACTACTTCGACGTTTCCCTACTTGAGTCTCTCGGTAGCATCTATCGCCGGCTCGAGCTGGAAACCGATATCCGCGCAATCGTCTTAAGCTCCAATGGAAAGCACTTCTGTGCCGGGGCCGACTTCACCGGATCCAGTGATGCAGAACCCGTATCCGCTGACGAGGGGGCGACGAAACTGTACTCGGCCGCGGCCGTACTGTTTCAAACAAGTCTGCCCGTCGTTGCAGCAATCCAGGGAGCGGCCATCGGCGGTGGCACGGGGCTGGCCCTCTCGGCCGACTTCCGTGTCGTGTCGAGGACTGCGCGCATTTCTGCAAACTTCTCGCGGCTCGGATTCCATCAGGGTTTCGGCCTGTCGGTCACCTTGCCGATGGTGGTGGGCCGGCAGAAGGCTGCAGACCTCCTATTTACTGGGCGAAGTGTGGGTGGGCAAGAGGCAGTCGACATCGGACTCTGTGACCGGCTGGCCGAGCCCGAAGAGCTCCTCAGTTCCGCGATCGCATTCGCGGTGGAAATAGCGGCCGCGGCGCCGCTGGCCGTGCGAAGCATCCGCGCTACGCTGCGCGGAGATCTCGCTTCTGAAGTCGTCGAAGCGATGCGACATGAGTTGGCCGAGCAGGCGCAGCTCAGGGCGACGGAGGATTTTGCCGAAGGAATTGCCGCGTCGAAAGAGCGACGTCAACCCCGTTTCAACGGGGCGTAGAAGGAGATGACGCAAATGGCAGAATCGCAGACAAGTCACGCGCTGGTTGATGGCCCCAGAAGTGCCGGCGAGCTACGGTGGCAGGTGCGCGAGCTCGTGGAAGAGTGGCGTGCAGACGGTCGATACCGTCCTCGTCCCGATGCCTGGCTGAGATCGTTTGACCTTGACTTCAGCAAGGCACTTGCCGGTCGGGGCCTCATAGGCATGACCTGGCCGAAGTCGTTCGGTGGTGGCGAATGCACCGCCGTGGACCGGTTCGTCGTCACGGAGGAACTTCTTCGGGCAGGTGCGCCGGTTGCCGCTCACTGGATCGGGGACCGACAGATCGGGCCATCGATCCTGCGCCACGGCAACCCCCGGCTCCAGGAAGAAATCCTCCCTCGAATCACCTCGGGGGAACTCGTGTTCTGCCTGGGAATGAGCGAACCTACTGCGGGGTCCGATCTTGCTGCGGTAAAGACCAGCGCCCGGAAGGTCCAAGGTGGGTGGCGGGTTTCTGGCCGCAAGACCTGGACCAGCAACGCCCACAAGGCATCGCACGCCTATCTGCTGGCGCGCACGAGCGTTGAAGGTCGGAAGCATCGTGGGCTCAGCGAGTTTATTGTCGACATGCAGGAACCCGGGGTCACCGTTTCGCCCATAGTCGACATGTCCGGGGAGCACCACTTCAACGAGTTTACTCTTGAAGACGTCTTCGTTCCTGATCACTACTTGATCGGCGAATGCGGGAATGGTTGGTCACAGGTTGTGGAGCAACTATCATTCGAACGCGGTGGACCAGAGCGCGTGCTGACGACCTATCCACTGCTCGCTTCGGCCTTGGCTGCCCTCGCAGGCTCCGAGGATCGGGGCCTGCATAGGGAGTTGGGGATGCTTGTGGCCCGGCTTGCAACCCTTCGCCGCCTCGGCATGGAAATCGCCCGCTCCCTCGATGAGGGCATGCCCTCGATTGCCCGTGCCGCAACGCTTAAGCTCCTCGGCAACGCGTTCGAGACGGATGTCATTGACTTCGCCCGAAAGGTGGTCGGTGATCCGGAGGGTGAGCGCCTTTACCGTGAGTCTCTTCTTGCCTCGCCCGGTTTCAGTATCCGCGGGGGCGCATCCGACGTTCTTCTCTCGATTATCGCGAAACAGGTGGCATCAGCATGACCGAACTCGTAGACGAACTGACCGGCGTGATCGGCAGCCTCGCTTCCAATGGAGTAAGGCCGCGGGAAGGGGGCCTCCCTGACGTCTGGGAGACGATCGTTGAGCTTGGCTTGCTTCATATCGGCATCGCGGAGGAACGCGGAGGCTCTGGCGGAGAGCTGGAGGACCTCCTGGTTGTGTGCACCGAGCTTGCCCGAAAGGGTATTACGACACCCTTCGCGGAAGCGTCCACGGCGGCCTGGGTCTCACAGCGGGTTGAAGGGGAGCGAGGTGACTTCGAGACGATCCTGGTGTCCCCCGGCTCGCTCACATTCGAGAACGGATGCGTGAGCGGGGAGATCAAGCACGTGCCCTGGGCTCCCAGTGCGCGAGGGGTGGTTCTCCTGACTGAGGAGTCCGACCCGGTTCTCGTTGATCTGCGTTCCGATGCGGTTCTTGCGGACGCAGGAGGTGACATTGCAGGAATCCCAGGAAGCCGGATCGTGTTTACGAACGCCACATTCCGGCGGATTCCTGATGCCCCGTCGGGAGATGAAATCAGGTTGAGGTTGGGAATCTTGCGCGCCAGTGAACTGATCGGTGTCGCTCAAGGGGCCTTTGATTTGACCCGTGAATACGTTTCCACTCGGGAGCAGTTTGATGCACCCCTACTCAATGTCCCAGCTGTCGCGTCAAGTCTGGCGCTGATGTCCACATACATCGAGCAGGCGCTTGCCGCGCGGAGCAGGGCACTGGCCTGTCTTGGTGGCMCGATGGCAAACCCCGAGGCGGGCCGTACTGCTGGGGCAATTGCGCGTGTCATGGCCTCGACAATGGCAAGTGCGGTCGCCGGCAGGGCACACCAGCTGCACGGCGCCATGGGCGTGACCGATGAGTACCCGCTCCACCACTTCACCCGAAAACTCTGGACGCTGCGTGACCGGGATGAGTCCGAGTTTGATTCGATTGAGTACCTGGGCAACCGTGCGTTGGCTTGCGGCGAAGCGGCCTTGTGGGATGAGATGACTTCCTCGCCGCAGGAGGTGTAGCTCGCATTATTTTGAGATTACTTATGCCATAATCAATTCCATTGAGGATTGGTCCATACAAAGATGCCGGAGGTGGAACATGGATGATTGGCGAGACATGAGACCGGTCACGATCGGTGGAAGGCTGATGGAATTAGCCGCCGAGCGGCCAGCGGACATGCCTATCCACGGAAAGGGACGTCGATGACACCCGTAACAACCAGGGCGGTACTGCCGCCCACAGAGCGCCACTCATTAACCAACCCGGAATCGAAGTCCATCCAGGCTGCCACAGCGTGCGAGGCGTTCCAGGCAATCGTAAAACAGTATCCGGAGAAGGTCGCGCTGCAGAGCATCGACCGGTCCTTCCAACTCACATGGCGCCAGCTCAATGAGAGGATTCGTACGATCGCCGGGGGACTTCGGGCGATCGGTGTACACCGCGGCGACTCCGTCGCATTCTTGGCCACCAACCTGCCTGAGAACCACATGCTTGACTATGCGACCGCTCACTTGGGTGCACTTGCGTTTGGCATCTTCACCACTTCCTCCGCCGAGCAGATCCGGCATCAGTTGAGGAGCTCCGGTGCCAGAGTGGTTGTGACGCAACGGGACCTTCTTCCGTCCTTGTTGGCTGCAATTCCCTCACTCGATGACCAGGTGTCCCACATCATCGTCATCGATGACGTGGAGGCCTGCGATGATCGCATTCTTACCCTCGCGGACCTGGAAGCCAGCTGTGCCGAAGACTTCCCTTTCGATGAGGTGTGGGGCGCTGTCCAGCCCACGGACCTATTGACAATCATTTTCACTTCCGGCACCACCGGGCCGCCCAAAGGAGTCGAGTACACCCACGGGCGGGTGATGGCCCAGCTGCGTGCCCTTCATGCCGGCATTCCCGTCTCCGTCGAAAATCTTGTTTCGTTCCTGCCTCTCGCCCACATGGGCGGGAGGATGAGCGTGCACTATCTGGCGCTGATTCACGGGGCGTCGATCACTGCCTGTCCGGAGATGCGCCAAGCCGCCGACGCACTCAAGGCGTCGAGCCCGGACACGATGATGGCTGTGCCGCGCGTATTCGAGAAATTCCAGGCCTCCATCCTGGCCGCTGTCGCCGCCATGCCAGACGAAGCCGCTCGTGACCTCGTGGGCAAGGGGCTCGAGAGCGGCATGATGCTTGCGAAATCTCAGGAGAGAGGCAAGGATATCGATGCTGCCCTGGCTCATCGACTAGAGAGCGCGCGGGACGCGGCTCGGGTTGTTCTGGGCCCCATTTTGGATGACCATGGTCTGGGCAAGCTTGTCTCTGCCTACACGGGGGGCGCACCCTGTTCTCCCGAACTCACCTATTTCTTCCGGGCGGCAGGCGTCCCCTTGCTCGAATCGTACGGCTCGAGCGAAACGGCTCTTTCAATCTTCAACCGGGTAGATAATTTCAAATGCTCGACGGCCGGCCAGGCACTGCCCGGTGTCGAGATGAAGCTTGGCCCCGACGGTGAGTTGCTGGTGAGATCACCCTTCAACATGGAAGGGTATCGAAACCTCCCCGAAGAGACCGCTGCGGCGTTCGATGGGGATGGCTGGTTCGGAACGGGCGACATTGCGCAGATCGACGACGAGGGCTTCATCACCTTCATAGACAGGAAGAAGGAGGTGTTGATCAACTCCGCCGGCAAGACCATGTCGCCGCTCACTATCGAAGCCGCCATTAAAGACGAGTCCTCCTTGATCGGCTTCGTGGTGGCGATTGGTGACCGGCGCGGCTATAACACCGCTTTGATATCCCTCAACGCCGAGACGCTTGCCGGCTACGCTGCCGAATTTCAGCTCGACCCCACGGACATTCAGGGCTGGGCCCGGGACGAGTGCGTGCGCGATTCGATTCAGGCTGCCGTGAATCGTGGAAACGCCCGCCTTTCCCGCCCCGAACAGATCAAGAAATTCACGGTCCTCCCGCTACTGTGGGGGCCGGGCTCTGAGGAGCTGACGCTGACGCTGAAGATGAAGCGGAAGGTCATTTACGAGAAGTATGCACATGAAATTGAGTCAATGTACGCGCGTTAGCGTGCGAGGGTGCTGGTGTGCGGCGGCTGCGTCGAGGAGAGGGTGAGGTGTCATGACGGTTGATTCTGCCCCGTCCAAGCGGGAGAAGAATGCTGTGGGGCGGCCACGTCTGGAGATTGACTTTAATGCCGTTGCGGAGGCCGCCGCGGCGGTGTTTGCGGAGAACGGCTATGAGGGCGTCTCCATTGACGCGGTGGCCGAAAAGCTCGATATTTCCCGGGCGACGCTGTACCGCACGGTTCCCACCAAGTCGCATCT
>NZ_JBFREA010000015.1:0-59659 GCF_052114065.1 Specibacter sp. RAF43
CGACAAGCCCAAGGACGAACAGCCAAGGAAATCCGCCGCTGCCTCAAACGCTACCTCGCCCGCCGCGTCTACCGAACCCCAAGGACGAACAGCCAAGGAAATCCGCCGCTGCCTCAAACGCTACCTCGCCCGCCGCGTCTACCGAACCTTCAACTCACAATCAGCAACCCTCAACACCGCTTGACAAACATAGAAGGGTCCCGCATTAGATGTCGAAAATCGACGCGAAATTGGGTTTTTTCGACATCTATTGCGGGCCAGTTGGGGCTAGAGGGGCTCCGGCTGCTCGGGCGGGTCGGTGAAGTCGCCGGAATGGCGCCGGAACCGGGCCAGGATCTGGGTCAGCCGCCGCAGATCCCCCGCCGGGATGCCCGGCTCCACAAACACCTGGTCGTTCAGCACGGCCGTGGCCTCCTCCACCAGCGTCCGCCCGGCGCCGGTCACCTCCACCAGGGTGGCGCGGCCGTCCGTGGGATGCGCGCGCCGGCGCACCAGCCCGTCCCGCTCCAGCCGGTCCACCACGTTCGTGACGCTGGTGGGATGGACCTGCAGGCGGGCGCTGGCACTGGCCATCGGCAGGGCGCCGTCGCGCGTGAACGTCAACAGCCGCAGCATTTCCAGCCGGGCGTAGGACAGGCCCAGCGGCTTGAGCACCGCATCCACCCGGCTGTACATGATCTGGTGGGTGCGCATGACGGAGGAAAACGCGGCCATGCCGTCGGCCGCGTCGGTCCAGCCGTGCACGATCCACTGCCGCCTGGCCTCGGCGATCGGATCCATGGGCAACGGGGAGGAGGGTGCCACGGGCCAGTCCTTTCACCGCCGGGAAAACCAATTAACAACAATTTACTTTGAATACCTAGTAAATACTAGTAGTTCCTAGTAATCTACTGTCTAACGAACCGCGCAGCAGTTTGCAACTGTGCTCACAGAAGAGGGGCTGTCCATGAAGATCGTTGTGCTGATCAAGCAGGTGCCGGACACGGCCGATGAACGCACGCTTGACCCCGCCACCGGCTGGCTGAACCGCGATGCCGGGGACAACATCGTCGATGAGATCAATGAGCGCGCCCTCGAGGTGGCGCTGCAGGTCAAGGACAAGGACAAGGGCACCGAGGTCGTGGTGCTGACCATGGGTCCGGCCGATGCCGCCAAGGCCGTCCGGAAGGCACTCTCCATGGGCGCGGACTCCGGCATCCACGTCCTGGATGACTCGCTGGCCGGTGCCGACGCCGCCCGCACGGCCGCCGTCCTGGCCGCCGCGCTGAAAGGCGCCGGCGCCGATGTGATTGTGGCCGGCAACGAGTCCACCGACGGCCGCGGCGGGGTGGTCCCGGCCATGGTGGCCGAGCACCTGGGCCTGCCGCTGGTGGGCTCGCTGAGCGAGGTGACCCTGACCGGGGCGGGGGTCTCCGGAGAGCGCCAGGGCGAGTCCGGCACGCTCACGGTCAGTTCCGCCCTGCCCGCCGTGGTGACGGTGACCGAGCGGTCCGCGGAGGCCCGCTTCCCCAACTTCAAGGGCATCCTGACGGCCAAGCGCAAGCCCGTGGCCACGGTCGCCGTCGCCGATCTGGACGTCCCGGCCACCCCTGCCCGGACCGTGGTGGTCTCCCACAGCGAGCGCCCGGCGCGGCAGGCAGGGACGAAAATCGCCGACGACGGCTCGGCCGGCACGCTGCTGGCCGAGTACCTCATCGAAAATCGTTTGGTCTAAGGGAGGAAATGCAATGTCGAACATCCTGACGCTGGTGGAAGTGACCCACCAAGGGGAAGTGTCCGCGTCCGCCCGCGGCCTGCTAGCGGCCGCGGCGTCGCTGGGGACGCCCGTGGCCGTGGTGACCTCCGCCGCGGGCCTGACGGACGACGTCGTCGCCCGGCTGGGCGAGCTGGGCGCCGCACGCGTCTACTCGGCCGTGAGCGAGGCCGCCGCCACCGTGCTGGTGGCCCCGACCGTGGAAACCCTGGCCGAGGCCGTGCAGGCACTGCACCCCGCGGCCGTGCTGACCGCCAATTCGGTGGACGGGCGCGAGGCCGCCGCCCGCCTGGCCGTGCGCATCGGCGGAGCGCTGCTGGCCGACGCCGTTGGCGTCCGCGCGGACGGCGAGAGGATCGTGGCCGAGCATTCCGTGTTTGGCGGCGCCTATGTTGTGGAGTCGGCGGTGGAGGGCGGGCTGCCCATCATCACCATCCGCCAGGGCGCCATCGAGGGCGATGCACCGGCCGCGGTTCCCGAGGTCAGCACCGTCTCGCTCGCGGCGGCCGGCACCGGCGCCCGCATCGATGCCGTCAACGACGCCCCCGTCACGAGCAGCCGGCCCGAACTGCGCGGCGCCAAGACCGTGGTCTCCGGCGGGCGCGGGCTCGGCTCCAAGGAAAACTTCGCGTTGGTGGAGCAGCTGGCCGACGCCCTGGGTGCGGCCGTGGGCGCCTCCCGGGCCGCCGTCGACGCCGGGTATATCGCCCAGACCGCGCAGGTGGGCCAGACCGGCGTCAGCGTCTCGCCCCAGCTCTACATCGCCCTGGGCATCTCCGGGGCCATCCAGCACCGGGCCGGCATGCAGACGGCCAAGACCATTGTGGCCATCAACAAGGACGGCGACTCGCCGATCTTTGACGTGGCCGACTTCGGCGTGGTGGGGGACGTGTTCACGGTCGTACCGCAGCTGATTGCGGCGTTGGCCGAACGGGCCCGCTGACGGTCCGCCCGCCATGATAATCGGCCGGTCAGCCGGCACGGCCACCGCTTGTACCGCAGGCGGCAAGGAGAACTTCTTCGAGAGGTGTTTTACACGATGTCCACCCCTGTGAAAAAGCCGGCTGCGGCCCGGAACAAGTGGGTCAGGCTGGCCTGGATTGCCGCCGGCGCGGTGCTCGGCCTGCTGGCGGTTGTGCTGCTGGCGAGGTGGGTAACCTCGTTGGAGGCCGTCAAGTCCTTCATGACCGATTATCCGGGGCAGTCCGAGCTGCCCGCCACCGCCCCCGTGGGCTTCCCGGCCTGGCTCGGCTGGCAGCACTTCTTGAACATGTTCTTCATTGTGCTGATCATCCGCTCCGGCTGGCAGGTGCGCACCGCCAAGCGGCCGCCCGCGCACTGGATCCGCAACAACAAGGGTCCATTGAGGACGCGGAATGCGCCCACCAAGATCAGCCTGGATTTATGGTTCCACCTGACCATGGACGCGTTGTGGGTCTTGAACGGGCTGATCTTCATCATCGTCATCCTGGCCACCGGCCAGTGGCTGCGCATCGTGCCCACCCGTTGGGACGTTTTTCCGAACGCCATCTCCGCCGGGCTGGCGTACCTGTCCCTGAACTGGCCCACGGAAAGCGGCTGGGTGAACTACAACTCCCTCCAGCAGCTCACCTACTTCGTGACGGTGTTCATCGCGGCGCCGCTGGCCATCATCACGGGATTGCGCATGTCCGGCGCATGGCCCAAGGACGCGCGCACGCTCAACAGGATCTATCCCATCGAGGCGGCCCGCAAGGTGCACTTCCCGGTGATGATCTACTTTGTGCTCTTTATCGTCGTGCACGTGACGCTGGTGCTGGCCACCGGGGCGCTGCGCAACCTCAACCACATGTACGGGGCCAGCGACGCCCTGAACTGGTGGGGCTTTGGCATCTTCGCCGCGTCCCTGCTGGTCACCGTGGGCGCCTGGCTGGCGGCCCGGCCGCTGTTCCTGCGACCCATCGCCGCCCTGACGGGGACGGTCAGCAAGTAATCAGATGTCCCGGCCGCACCGGCCGGGATCAGAATCAAGTAAGGTCCCGGACCCGTCCGGTTGCCAAGGAGAGACCATGTTTGAACTAACCCAGGATCAGCAGGCGGTTGTGGAGATGGTGCGCGATTTCGCCGCCACCGCCATGGCCCCGCACGTGGCCACGTGGGACGAGGAAAAATACTTCCCCGTGGACGTCCTGGCGGAGGCCGGGGCGCTGGGCATGGGCGGGATCTACGTGGGGGAGGAATACGGCGGCTCGGGGCTCAGCCGCACCGACGCCGTGCTGATCTTTGAGGAACTGGCCAAGGTCGATCCGTCGATCGCGGCGTACATTTCCATCCACAACATGGTGGCCTGGATGATCGACGCCTTCGGCAACGACACCCAGCGGGCCGCCTGGCTGCCGGGCCTGACGGCCATGACGGAACTGGGCAGCTACGCCCTGACCGAACCGGGCGTGGGATCGGACGCCGCCGCCCTGACCACCCGGGCCGTGCGCGACGGGGACGACTACGTCATCAACGGCACCAAGCAGTTCATCTCCGGGGCGGGCTCGAGCGCCTGGTACGTGGTCATGGCGCGCACGGCGGACACCGGCAGCCACGGCATCACCGCCATCGTGGTGCCCGCCGGGACGCCGGGGCTATCCTTTGGCGCGAACGAGAAAAAGATGGGCTGGCGGGCCCAACCCACCCGCCAGGTGGTTTTTGAGGACGTGCGCGTCCCCGTCACCAACCGGCTGGGCGAGGAAGGCAGCGGCTTCATGATCGCCATGAAGGGCCTGAACGGGGGGCGCGTGAACATGGGCGCCTGTTCGCTCGGCGGCGGGCGGGCGGCGCTGGAGAAGTCCGTGAGCTACCTCAAGGAGCGCCAGGCGTTTGGCGGCCCCCTCATCGAGAAGCAGCACCTGCTCTTTGAAATCGCGGACATGGACACCGAGCTGGAGACGGCCCGGACCATGATCCTGCGGGCCGCCGACGCGCTGGAGCACGGCGCCGCGGACACCGTCAAGCTGTGCGCCATGGCCAAGCGGGTCGCCACCGATACCGGGTTCCGCGTGGCCAACCAGGCGCTGCAGCTGCACGGCGGCTACGGCTACCTCTCCGAATACGGGCTGGAAAAGATTGTCCGGGACCTGCGGGTGCACCAGATCCTGGAGGGCAGCAACGAGATCATGCGCCTGATCGTGGGCCGTCTGGCAGTGGAGGACTGAGCGGTGAAGGAGGGGCACATGGAGAACAATGACGTCCTGATCCAGCGCACCGGGCGGCTGGGCCACCTGGTGCTGAACCGGCCGCAGGCGATGAACGCGCTCAATCACGGCATGGTCCTGGCCGTCGCGCAGGCGCTGGATGCGTGGGAGGCGGACGACGCCGTCGCCACCGTCCTGATCTCCGGCGCCGGTGAGCGGGGCTTGTGTGCCGGCGGGGACATCGTGGAGATCTATCACGACGCCCGAACCGGCGGGAACGCCAGCGCACAGTTTTGGCGCGACGAGTACCACCTCAACGCCCGGATCAAGCGCTATGCCAAACCCGTGGTGACCCTGATGGACGGGGTGGTCCTGGGCGGCGGCGTCGGCATTTCCGCCCACGCCTCGCACCGCGTCGTGACCGAACGCTCCCGGGTGGGCATGCCGGAGACCGGCATCGGCTTTGTCCCGGATGTGGGCGGCACCTACCTGCTCTCGCGTGCCCCGGGGGAGCTCGGCACGCACGTGGCCCTGACCGCGGGCATGGTCGGCGGCGCGGATGCCGTGGCCATGGGCCTGGCCGACCACTACGTCGACTCCGCCCACCTGCCCGCCCTCATCGCCGAACTTGCCCAACGGCCCGCGTCCGCCGCGATCGGCCGCTACGGGCAGGTCCCGCCGGACTCCCCGCTGTCGGCGGCGCGCTGGTGGATCGATGAGGTGTACGCCGCGGACGACGTCGCAACCATCCTGGACAGGCTTGAGGGCGTGGGTGAGCCCGCCGCGGTCAAGGCCGCGGCCGCCATCCGGGCGAAGTCGCCGACGGCGCTGTCCGTCACGCTGGCGGCGCTGCGGCGCGCGCGGGTGCTCGAGTCGCTCGAAGAGGTGCTCAACCAGGAACTGCGCGTGTCGCTGCGCGCGCTGCGTTGGCCCGACTTTGCGGAGGGGATTCGGGCGCAGCTGGTCGAGAAGGACCGGAATCCCGCCTGGCGGCCGGCGGCGCTCGCCGGCGTGTCGGCGGAGGTGGTGGCACGAACATTTGATGACTTGGGCCCGGATGAACTGGGTCTGAGTTTTGAGCGGGACGGATCGAAAGGCAATGACAATGAGTAGAACAATAGCGTTCATCGGCCTGGGCCACATGGGCGGGCCCATGGCGGCGAACCTGGTGGCGGCCGGCTATCCGGTGACGGGGTTTGACGTGGTGCCCGAAGCGCTTGCGGCGGCGGAGGCGGCCGGGGTAAAGGTGGCCGCCTCCGGTGCCGAGGCGGCGCAGGGGGCCGATGTGGTCATCACCATGCTCCCGGCCGGCAGGCACGTCTTTGCCGCCTACCAGGGCGGGGACGGCGTGGGCGGGTTGCTGGCCGCGGCCAAGCCCGGCGCCTTGTTCCTGGAATGTTCCACGATCGCCGTGGAGGACGCCCGAAAGGCCCATGAGATGGTGCTGGCCACCGGGCACCGCGGCCTGGACGCCCCGGTGTCCGGCGGCGTGGTGGGGGCCGAGGCCGGGACGCTGACGTTCATGGCGGGCGGCTCCGCCGCCGACTTTGCCGACGCCGGCGAAATCCTGGAGGTCATGGGCAAGCGGATCGTGCACTGCGGCGGTCCGGGCGCCGGACAGGCCGCGAAGGTGTGCAACAACATGATCCTGGGCGTGTCCATGATCGCCGTGAGCGAGGCGTTCGTGCTGGGCGAGAAGCTGGGGCTGACCAACCAGGCATTGTTTGACGTGGCCGCGAACGCGTCCGGCCAGTGCTGGTCGCTGACCACCAACTGCCCGGTGCCGGGACCGGTGCCCACCAGCCCGGCCAACCGCGACTACAAGCCGGGATTTGCCGGCGCCCTCATGGCCAAGGACCTGGGCCTGGCCGTCGAAGCGCTGAACTCCACCGGCGTCGTGGCCGAGCTTGGCAGCCGGGCCGAGGAGATCTACCGCCGCTTTGCGGCGGAAGGCGGGGCCGGGGTGGACTTCTCCGGCATCATCAACACGATCCGGGCGGCCAGCACCGCCCCCGAGCAGTAAAGAGCGGACACGCACCATGGCTGACTACTCCTTAATCCTGACCGAACAGCGCGGCCGCGTCGGGCTGATCACGCTCAACCGGCCCGAGGCCCTGAACGCGCTCAGCGATGCGATGGGCCGGGAAATCCTGGCCGCGGCGCGCGCCTATGATGCGGACCCGGGCGTGGGCGCCGTCGTCATCACCGGTTCCGCCCGGGCCTTCGCGGCCGGCGCGGACATCAAGGAGATGGCGGAGAAGTCCTCCGTGGACATGTACCAGCAGGCCTGGTTCTCGGTCTGGGACGAGCTGGCCCGCGTCCGCATCCCCATGATTGCCGCCGTCGCCGGCCATGCGCTGGGCGGCGGCTGCGAGCTGGCCATGATCTGCGACTTCATCATCGCCGGCGAGAATGCGAAGTTTGGCCAGCCGGAGATCAAGCTCGGCGTGATTCCGGGCATGGGCGGCTCCCAGCGGCTGGCCCGGGCCATCGGCAAGGCCAAGGCCATGGAGATGGTGCTAACCGGGCGCGTCATGGGGGCCCAGGAGGCGGAACGCTCCGGGCTGGTGGCCCGGGTGGTGCCCGTGGAGCAGCTGCTGGAGGACGCCCTGGCCACGGCCGAGGTGATCGCCGGGATGTCCAAGCCCGTGGCCATGATCGCCAAGGAGGCCGTCAACGCCGCCTTTGAATCCAGCCTGGCCGAGGGCGTCCGCCTGGAGCGGCGCCTGATCTTCGCCTGCTTCGCCACGGAGGACCAGAAGGAAGGCATGAAGGCGTTCACCGAGAAGCGCCCGGCGGAGTTCCGGCACCGCTGAGGCAGACCCCGGCCCGCGAGGCAGACCCCGGCCCGCGAGGCAGACGTTGGGCAGCCACTGCTTCGCGGGGCAGGGTCTGCCAGGGGGTTCGGAGCCCTGGCGAATTGGTGTTTGGACCAATTACCTGTAGTGTGGAGGACGCAACGCGGGGTGGAGCAGTTCGGTAGCTCGCCGGGCTCATAACCCGGAGGTCACAGGTTCAAATCCTGTCCCCGCAACCAGAAAAGGGGCCCTGATCGGCGGAAACGCTGATCAGGGCCCCTGCTTTTTGCCCTGCCGGTTCGCCGGTCCGGCGGTGCGGTCGCGAATAAATCCCACCTCTCAGCAGGCTTGCCGGGCACCCCACATGCCGTCGTACCCGCCGGCGTGCGCGACGGTCAGGGCGGCCGCCCGGAAGGCATCCCGGCCGGGGGTCCCCAAGGGCGCCAGGTGGGCAGCGAGTTCACGGGTCACGTCCRTGTGGAAGTCGAGGGCCGCGCGGCGTCCGCCGTCGGTGAGCATCACCTGAACGACCCGGCGATCACCCGGAACGGACGATCGCTGCGTCAAGCCACGCTGCACCGCGCGTTCGACGAGTCCCGTAAGGCTGGCTTTCCCGACCCCGAAGACGCCCGCGAGCTCGGCCATGTTCCGCGGTTCTTCGGCGAGAACGCACAGCAGGCGCCCCAGCACCGGAGTCAGGCCGTGCCGGTCGGCAACGCGCGCGAAGGTACCCTGCACGAGGGCCGAGAGCTGGATGAGGGCCGTGGCGCCGGCGACTTCCTCCTCGGACGCACCGGCCCTCTCCGGCGAGGGCCCCTCAATGGTTTGGAGCCCGCCATCAGGACCGCTCGGGTCAACGTCGATATGCATTTTTACATTGTACAGTCAGCGAATAGTACGTATGATGAACTATCTTGGCAGTGAACCAAGTACGTGTGTGAAGCGAAGGCGGGATCATGACGAGGATTGGCATCATCCTGGGCAGCACGCGGCCCAACCGGAAGGGTGAGCAGGTGGCGCTGTGGGCGCTTGAGACGGCCCAGGCGCGCAGGGATGCACAATTCGAGCTCGTCGATTTGCGTGACTACCCCCTGCCGCCCCTCGACGAAGCAATGCCGCCGTCCTTTGGAAAGTATCAGCAGGAGCACACCAGACGGTGGGCGCAAAAGGTCTCCTCCTTCGACGGGTTCGTCGTCGTCACCCCGGAGTACAACCACAGCACCAGCGGAGTGCTCAAGAACGCGTTGGACTTCCTCTTCGGGGAGTGGAACAACAAAGCCGTCGGCTTTATCTCCTACGGGGTCAACGGCGGGGTCCGGGCGGTGGAACACCTGCGCGTGATGGCAAGTGAGCTGATGATGGCCGACGTCCGCACCCAGGTGGCTCTGTCGTTCGCCACGGATTTCGAGAACCGCACGCAGTTCAAGCCCGGCGCCCATAACCTCTTGGCCCTGAACAAGATGCTCGACCAGGTGATCTCCTGGAGCCAGGCGCTTG
Organism: Specibacter sp. RAF43; assembly: GCF_052114065.1. Classification (NCBI taxonomy): domain Bacteria; kingdom Bacillati; phylum Actinomycetota; class Actinomycetes; order Micrococcales; family Micrococcaceae; genus Specibacter; species Specibacter sp. RAF43. The sequence continues at coordinate 9,213 of NZ_JBFREA010000015.1, forward strand.
CCCCGCTGCGCAGCGATCGGCGGGCAGTGGCCTGACGGGCCGGTCGCGCAGGCGCACTTCGACGCCCGGCGGAGCAACCAGCGATGACAAAGACAAGGAGATTGTGAGGAAACATGTCTGAACAGGAACCCGTCCTCGTCGTCGGCGCGACGGGATCGGTGGGGGGTCAGGTCGTCGACCGGCTTCTCGCCCGTGGCAAGACGGTGCGCGCGCTCGTCCGGCCAACCTCGGACGCCGCCAAACTCGAGGCCAAGGGAGTCCGTATAGCCCGAGGTGACATGCTCGAGCTGGATTCGCTTGTTCGCGCGATGACTGGATCGGCGGCGGTGATCACCACGGCGGCCGGCTATACCCGCAACGATAAGAAGGCGCAAGAGATCGACACCGTTGGAAACGCCAACCTGGCCATCGCCGCCTCGAAGGCCGCCGTACCCCGGTTTGTGCTCACCAGCATCCTCACCAGTGACCAAACACCGTCGGTGCCGCATTTTTGGAACAAGAAGCTTGCCGAGGACAAGCTCGAGGAACTCGGCGTCCCGTTCGTGGCACTGCGCCCCGGGGCATTCTTCGACCAAGTCGCGCGGATGAGCGGGGACCCCTTCACGAACGGACGCATCATCTGGCTCGGTTCCCGGCGCATACCGCTGACGTTTGTCCTGACGAGCGACCTTGCCGGGTACCTCGCGGACGCGGTCGACGCGGACATCACCGACGGAGAACGCGTCGATGTGGGGTGGGCGCGCCCGATCAGCATGCTGGAGTGCGCGGAGGTGGCCTCGCGACTGGCGGGCAAGAAGATCAGGGTCCTGAGCGTGCCCGCCGGGGCGCTGCGCACCGTGGGCAAGGTGACGGGAAGGCGTGCCCCGCTCGTGGGCGACATGGGAAGCATGGCAACCTGGTTCAACACCGGTCGCTATGTCGCCGACACCACCCGCCAGACCGAACTCTTCGGTCCCCCACCCACCCCGGAAGAGGCCATCAAACGCTTTGCCGCCGGACTGGGCCACTGAGGCCGCTGGGTGCGCCCGCGGGGCGATGGCCGAGTACAGCTAGGCCGGATAGATGGCCACCTCCGCGGCCTTCACCACAAAGAAGACCCGGGAGCCGGGGGCCAGGGCCAATTCGGCCGTGGCCGCGGGGGAAATGTCCGCCGCGAGCCGTCCGGCCCGGATCCGGAAGTTCTCGCCCATCGGCTCCAGCTCCGTGACCGTCACCGGGAAGCAGTTGCGCGGACTGCCCTGCGGCGGGGCGAGGAAGACGGAGACGGACGACGGCGCGAACGCGGCCATCCCGTCCGGCCCACCATCGGCACGCCCGGCCGGCGCCTCCGCCGGACCGGAGGCGGGGCCGGCGTCCTCGCCCGAGGCTCCCGCGCCGGCCAGGTGCCCGGTGACCAGGCCGGCGTCCGGCGTCAGGACGGCGGAACCGGACAAGGCGCCGGTGAGCACGTTCAGGCCCGCAAGGGTGGCGGCAAACACGCTGCGCGGGCGGGCGAGCACCGCGGCGGTGGGGCCGTCCTCCACGATCCGGCCGTGGTCCATGACGACGATGCGGTCGGCAAGCACGAGGGCGTCCAGGACGTCGTGGGTGATGATGATGGCCGGGCGGGCGGCGAGGACGCGCTTGAGCAGGCGGCGCAGGCGCGGGGCGGTGTTGACATCCAGCGCGGCCAGGGGCTCGTCGAGCAGGAGCAGCTCGGGGTCGGTGGCGAGCGCCCGGGCCAGGGCGATGCGTTGGGCTTGGCCGCCGGAGAGCTGCGCGGGCTTGCGCGCGGAGAGGTGGACGGCGTCGACCTCGCCAAGCCAATGGCGCGCCGCATCCCGGGCCGCGTGCCGGCCCATGCCCCGGCTGCGCGGTCCGAAGGCGACGTTGTCCACGACGGTGAGGTGGGGGAAGAGCAGCGCGTCCTGGGCGAGCAGGCCGGTGCCGCGCTGGTGCGGCGGCACCCACACTTGGGGGTGGTCGGTGCTGAACAGGGGGCGGCCGTTCAGGGTGGCCCGGCCGTGGTCGGGGCGGAGCAGGCCGGTCAGGCTGGCCAGCACGGAGGACTTCCCGGCGCCGTTGGGGCCCATCAACGCCACGGTCTCACCCGGGCCCACGGTCAGGGCGACGTCGATGCCGCGGGCCGGGATGCGGGCGCTGAGCTCCAGCGTCATGAGGCTGCCCGGCGTGCCGGCCCGGACGGTTGGGTCCGGGGGAGCGGGGCCGGGCGCAGCGGGGAGCGCGGCAGCCGGTRGGTGAGCGCAACGACCACCACCGCGACGGCGATCAGCACCAGTGACAGGGCGACGGCGGCGTCGGGGTCGGTTTCACGCTGCAGGTAGATCTCCAGCGGGAGCGTGCGGGTGACGCCCTGGAGGCTGCCGGCAAAGGTTAAGGTGGCGCCGAATTCGCCCAGGCTGCGGGCAAAGGACAGCATCGCGCCGGAGACCAGCCCGGGCAGGACCAGGGGCAGCGTGATCCGGCGCAGCACGGTCGACGGCCGGGCGCCCAGGGTTGCCGCGACGGCCTCATACTTTTGCCCGGCGGTGCGCAGCGTCCCTTCGAGGCTGAGCACCAGGAACGGCAGGGCCACAAAAGTCTGCGCCATGACCACGGCGGTGGTGGAGAAGGCAATGTTGATCCCGGCCAGGGTCAGCGACTTGCCCAGCAGCCCTTCGCGGCCAAAGGTGTACAGGAGGGCCAGGCCACCCACCACGGGCGGCACGACCAGCGGCAACARGATCAGCGAGCGCAGGATGCGCTGGCCGGGGAAGCGGCCGCGGGCGAGCACCAGGGCCAGCGGGACGCCCAGTCCGATGCACAGCGCCGTGCTCGCCACGGCCGTCTTGAGGCTCAGGAGCAGGGCCGCGCCGGAGGAATCCGAGGTGATCAGGGGAATGAACTGGCCCCAGTTGACCTTGGCGGCCATGCCGGCCAGGGGCAGCAGGAGAAAGAGCGCCCCGATGGCGGCGCAGGCGTAGATCCACCGCGGCACGCCCTGGTACTGCCACGGCTGCCCGCGACGCGGCGCCGGGGCCTTAGGGTGTGCCAAAGCCGGCAGCCTGCAGGACTGCTCTTCCGGTGGCGCCGGTGACCAGCGCGATGAAGGCGTCGGCCAGGTCCTGGCGTTTCGAGGCGGCCACGGCCGCAATGGAGTAGTTATTGACGGCGGGGCTGGCGAGGGTGAGCGGGACAACCGCCACCTTGGGGCCCGCGGTCTTGGCGTCGGTCACGTAGACGAGGCCGGCGTCGGCCTCGCCCGAGGTCACCTTGCCCAGGACACCGGTGACGGAGAGCTCCTCACTGACGGGCGCAAGTTCGACGCCGGCGCGTGCGGCGTCGGCCCGGGCTACGGCCCCGCACGGAACCTGGGCGGCGCACACCACCACCTTGACCCCGGGCCTGGCGAGGTCGGCGAAGGAGGTGATGCCGGCCGGGTTGTTGGGCGGCACGGCGATGGTCAGGACGTTGGTGGCGAAGACGGCGGGAGGGCCGGCCGTGAGCGCCGCGTCGCGAACCTTGCCCATGGTGGCCTCGTCCGCGGCGGCGAAAACATCCGCCGGGGCGCCCTGGAGGATTTGACTGGCCAGGGTGGAGGAGCCGTCAAAGCTGAGGGCGACCCGGACCGCCGGATGCGCCGCCTCAAAGCGGTTGGCCAGATCGGTGAACGCCTGCTTCAGGGAGGACGCCGCGAAGACGGTCAGCGTGCCCGTGAGCCCGGTGGCGGCGCCTGCGCCCGCCGGGGCATTGGCCGCATCCGGCTTCCCGGGGGCCGCGCAGGCGGCCAGCGAAACGGCCAGCAGGACCGCGGCGAGGGCGGCCCGCCTGCGACGGCCGGCCCTCAACTCCTGGCCCCCTGGGGCACTTCGATGATCACGTTGGTGGACTTGACCACGGCGGTGGCCACCGAGCCCGGTTCCAGCAGCAGGTCCCGGACCGCCTCGCTGCTCATGAGCGAGACCACGCGGAACGGCCCGCACTGGAGTTCCACCTGGGCCATGACCTTGTCCTGGATGACGTTCGTGACGAGCCCGACAAACCTGTTCCGGGCGGAGCTGCCAATCCCAGTGGGATCCGCGGGCAGCAGCGACGCGGACTTGGCCACGTTGGCCAGCTCGAGCCCGTCGATGACGATCCGGCCCTGTTTGTCCTTCTGCCCGTGAAGGGTGCCGTTGTCCAGCCAGCGCCGGACGGTATCGTCGCTGACGCCCAGGAACCGGGCCGCCTCGGAAACGCGAATAAGTGCCATGCGGCGAGTCTATATCCTCAGATGCGGAAAGGATACGCTGTTTGCTCCGCTAATGCTGGTTTGCCGGTTTGCCGGTTTGCCGGTTTGCTGGTTTGCTGGTTTGGCGGGGGTGCCGGTGCTTTCGTAGCCGACGTAAAGGAGGCCGGGAGGCCGCCCGCGGCCGACGGCCGGATAGTCGGCGAGAAAGCACCGGCACCGCCGCCGGCACCGCCGCGGGCGCCTCCGCGGGCTCCTCCGCATTGGGGCCCGGTCAGAGGCTGGCGAGCTTGTCGGACAGCGCCATGTAGTCCGGGTTCACCACGCGGGCCTCGGGGTGGTCGATGTGCCAGGCCAGGATCTGCCGGGCGCCCACGGCAAAGGGGATCCGCGCCCGAAATTCCGGCACGAGCGCCTTGACCTTGGCATTGCTGAAAATCACCGAGTGCGACCTGTCGCCGTGCAGCGCCGGTCCCAGATCCGGAGCCGCCGCCGCAATCATGTCGCTGGAGACGTGCACCAGCGCCGGTTCCGGCACGTCCGCCGCCGCGGCAACGGCCCGGTACACGGCATCCCACGGCAGGGCCTCGTCGGAGGTGATGTGGAAGCTCTCGCCCACGGCCGCCGCGATCCCAAACAGCCCCACAAACCCGACGGCGAAGTCGGCCGTGTGCGTCAGTGTCCACAACGACGTCCCGTCCCCGTGCACCACCACCGGCAGTCCGGCGCGCATCCGGTGGACGTCGGTCCAGCCAAAGAGCAGCGGTATCCGGGTGGGGTCGTAGGTGTGTGCGGGCCGCACCATGGTCACCGGAAACCCGTCGTCCCGGTACGCGGCGGCAAAGACGTCCTCGCACGCGATCTTGTCCCGCGAATACTGCCAGAACGGGTTGCGCAGCGGCGTCGACTCGGTGATCGGCAGCCGCGCGGGCGGTTTTTGGTAGGCCGAGGCCGAGCTGATGAACAGGTACTGCCCGCACCGTCCGCGGAACAGGTCGACGCCGGTGCGCGCCTGCTCCGGGGTGAACGTCACGAAGTCCGCCACCACGTCAAAGGTCCGTCGGCCGAGCACGCCGCGCACGGCGTCGGGGTCGCGGACGTCCGCCACCAGATGTTCGACGCCGGCCGGCAGCGGCCGCCCGGCGCTGGTCCCGCGATTGAGCACGGTCACGTTAAAACCAAGGGCCGCCGCGCGGGCCAGGGACGCCGCGCTGATCAGGCCCGTGCCGCCGATGAACAGCACGCGCGGCCCCGGCAGCGGCGAGGTCAGGTAGTCGCTGCCGGAGCGCAGCGCGGCGGCCGGCCCCTCGCCGAGCCCGGCCCGGACGTCGTCGTTGAAGCCGCTCACCAGGCGTAATCCTCCGGCGCGGTCCGGGGGCCCGGGAAGATTTCATCGAGCCGGGCCAGCGCCTCCGCGTCCAGGGAGACCTCCAGCGCCCGCAACCCGGCTTCCAACTGGCCGGATGTGCGCGGGCCGATGATCGGCGCCGTCACGGCCGGCTGGTGCAGCAGCCACGCCAGGGCCACGTCCCCGGGCGCGTGGCCCAGCTCGCGGGCAAACGACTCGTTCGCCTGAATTTCATCCCGGGACTCGGCCAAGGCGGACGCGGCGCGCCCCTCGGTCCGGCGGACGCCGTCGTTCTCCTGCGCCAGCACGCCGCCCAGCAGGCCGCCGTGCAGCGGGGACCAGGGGAGCAGGCCCAGCCCGTAGTGCTGCGCGGCCGGAATCACCTCCCGCTCCACGCTGCGCTGCATCAGGTTGTAGAGGGACTGCTCGCTGACCAGTCCGGTGACCGGGCGGCGGGCGGCCGCCTCCTGCGCCGCGGCCAGGTGCCAGCCGGCAAAGTTGGAGCTCCCCGCATAGAGGATCTTGCCCTGCTGCACGGCCACGTCGACGGCCTGCCAAATCTCATCCCACGGCGTGTCCCGGTCCACATGGTGGAACTGGTAAAGGTCGATGTGGTCCGTTTGCAGGCGCTTCAGGCTCGCGTCCAGGGCGCGGCGGATGTTCAGCGCCGACAGCTTGGAGTCGTTGGGCCAGTCGGACATGGTGCCGTAGACCTTCGTGGCCAGCACCGTCCGCTCACGCCGCCCGCCGCCCCGGGCAAACCAGCGGCCGATGATTTCCTCCGTCCAGCCGCGATGTTCCGTGCCGCCGTAGGCGTTGGCCGTGTCGAAGAAGTTCAGCCCGGCCTCATGCGCCTGATCCATGATCGCGTGCGCGTCGGCCTCCTCGGTGTGCGGGCCAAAGTTCATGGTGCCCAGGCACAGCTTGGACACGGTCAGGCCGCTGCGGCCCAAATGTGTGTACAACATCTAATTGATTCCTTCGGGTGAGTTGATCGCAGGGGTGCTCGCGTGGTCTTCCGCCGCCCAGGTGGAGAGCAGCTTGAGCGCATCCAGCGACGGCGAGCCGTTCCGGGCCGAGTAGATGCGCAGGCTTTGGTCGGGGTCATCGGGCAGGAGCAGGTGCTCGAAGTCCACTTCCAGCTCGCCGACCAGGCTGTGGCGCAGTTTCAGGGTCCCGGACGATCTCCGGGCCACGGTGTGCCGGGCCCACCATTGGCGGAAGTCCTCGCTGTTGACGGCGAGCTCGCCCACCAGGGCCGCGGCCTGCGGATCACCCGGATGCCGGCCCACGTCCGCGCGCAGCGCCGCCACCGCATCCGCCGCCGCGCCGTGCCAGTCGCGAAAGAGGACGCGGGCACCCGGGTCCAGCATGATCCAGCGGGTGTAGTTACGCTGCTCGCGGGCCAGGGCGGGGAAGTCGGCCAGCAGCAGGCGGGCCAGGCGGTTGGCCGCCAGCACGTCCGTTCTCCTGCCCAGGACGACGGCGGGAACCTCGCCCACGGCGTCAAGCAGCTGGCGCATCGAGGCCCGCACCCGCTGGGTCGAGGGCGGGTCGAGGGCCTGCCCGCCGCAATGGTCCAGGAGGTCGAGCATGTGGGCGGACTCGGCGTCGTTCAATTGCAGGGCCCGTGCCACGGAGGCCAGCACGGAGCGGGACGGGTGGATGTTCCGGCCCTGCTCCAGCCGGGTGTAATAGTCCGTGGAGACGTCGGCCAGCCGGGCCACTTCCTCCCGGCGCAACCCGGGCACGCGCCGCGGGGTGTAGTCCCGGCCCGGCTCCGGATGCAGTCGGGCCCGCATGGCCGAAAGAAACCTGCCGAATTCTCTGCTTTGTCCCATAGCCCCATTCTGCCCTGCCCCGCGGGTGCAAGGTAATGCATGGGTGGGTCTGTGAATCCTAGGGTGGGCCCGCCCATGTTGCCAGGTGCCGGCGCCCGGCGGGTGGGCCTAGGCTGGGGGAAGCCGCTGGTGAGGCGGACGGAACGAAAGGACTGACTGACGGCCATGTCGGAACATATCAGCACCGCACCACCGAGCCCGGAAATTCCCCGATTGACACTGAACAACGGGGTCACCATCCCGCAACTTGGGTTCGGCGTCTTCCAGATCCCGCCGGAAGAGACCCGGGCTGCGGTGGCGGCGGCCCTGGCCGCCGGCTACCGCCACATCGACACGGCCGCGGCCTACCGCAATGAATCCGGTGTCGGGGCGGCCATTGCCGAATCTGGCATCCCGCGCGAGGACATCTTCATCACCACCAAGTTGCGCAACGGCGAGCAGGGCAACCCGCGCGCCGCCTTCGAGGCCAGCCGGAAGGCGCTCGGGGTGGACTGGATCGACCTGTACCTGATCCACTGGCCCGTGCCGTCCCTGGGACTCTACCCGCAGGCCTGGAAGGAGCTGGAGACCATCTATGCCCAGGGGCTGGCCCGGGCCATCGGGGTGTCAAACTTCCTCCCGGAGCACCTGGACACGTTGCTCGCCGTGGCTTCCGTGGTCCCGGCCGTCAACCAGATCGAGGCGCACCCCAGCTTTCACCAGGCCGGGCTCGCGGCCAAGAGCCGCGGCCACGGCATGGCCGTTGAGGCGTACAGTCCGCTGGGCCAGGGCCGGGACCTGGCCAACGACGTCGTCACGGAACTGGCGGGGAAGTACGGTGCGACGCCGGCGCAGGTGGTGCTCGCCTGGCACCTGGGCCTGGGAAACATCGCGATCCCCAAGTCCGTCACCCCCGGGCGCATGCGTGAAAACCTGGCGGCGGCCCGGCTCGAGCTCAGCGACGTCGCACTGTCCCGGATCTCGGCACTGGAGACCCACGAGCGCATCGGCGCCGATCCGGCCGTGGCCGCCTTCACGCAGATGTAGCCCGCCGGGCCGGCAGCCTACAGTTTGTCGAAGTCTGCCTCGTCGACCGTGTCCGTGGACTGCTCGATGGCGGCCGGGGCGGGGGCCCCGCCGGACTTCAGCGCCGCCAGGCGGGCCTCCACCTCGGTCTGCTCGCCCAGGTCCTCCAGGCTGTTGAACTGGGCGTCCAGGCTGGAGGCGGCCAGCTCGTTCTGCCCGCGGACCTTGGCCTCCTCGCGGCGGATCTTTTCCTCGAAGCGGCTGACCTCGCTGGTGGGATCCATGATGTCGATGCTCTTGAGCGCATCGTTGACCTGAAGCTGGGCCTCGGCCGTCTTGGACCGGGCGATCAGCTCATTGCGCTTGTTGCCCAGCTCGTTCAGCTTGGCCTGCATCTGGGTCAGCCCGGTCTTCAGCTTCTCCACCACGTCGTTTTGGGCGGCGATGCTGGGGGCCGCGGCCTTGGCCTCGTTTTCGGAGGTGATTTGGCGCTGCAGGGCCACCTTGGCCAGGTTGTCAAACTTTTGCGCGTCGACGGTGTCGCCCGCGGCACGGTATTCGTCCGCCTTGCGGCTTGCGGCCAGGGCTTTCTGGCCCCAGTCCCGGGCGGCCTTGATGTCCTCGTTGTAGTCGTCCTCGAGCATGCGCAGGTTGCCGATGGTCTGGGCCACGGCGCCTTCGGCTTCGTTGATGTTCGCCTTGTAGTCGCGAACCATCTGGTCGAGCATCTTCGCCGGATCCTCGGCCTGGTCCAGCAGCGCGTTGATGTTGGCCTTGGCCAACTGTGCGATCCGGCCGAAAATGGATTGCTTGGTCATTCGCTTCCCCTTTGATTTGCTGTTGAACATCATCCGTACTTGATCTCTTCGTGCTGTGCCAATGGAACCTCAATGCGAGTCTAAATGCCCCTGCGGACGTGGGCTAGAAGTTGCCGCCGCTGCCGCCGAAACCGCCGCCGCCGCCACCGCCGCCGCCACCAAAGCCGCCGCCACCAAAGCCGCCGCCACCGCCGAAGCCGCCGCCGCCGCCGGAGAGCAGGCCGCCGATGATGCCGCCGAGGATGGCGCCGCCCACCCCGTTCATGCCCGATCCGCGGCCGTACCCGCCTCCGCCAAAACCGCCGCCGTTGAAGTGGTCGACGTCGTTTTGGGCGTAGTGGATGGCCTGCTGGGCCAGGGCCTGCGCCTGCTGGGCGTACTGCAGGGCGTTGGCGGGGTCCTTCTCGGCGATGGCCATCGCATAGTCAAGGTTGCGCTGGGCCTCCGAGAGCCGGGTCCGGGCCGCGGAGCCAACCCCGCCGCGGCGGGCGGCGATGAAGTCCTCGGCCGCGGAAATGTGTGCCTGCGCGCCGGCGATCGTTTGCTGCAGGGAAGCCTGGGCACGCATGGCCTGCTGCTGCTGGTCACGAATGCCCTGCAGCAGCTCGTCGAGTTGGGCGTGTGCCCCCTGGACCGCCGCGAGCAGCGCCACCGGGTCCGACTTGCCGGCGGAACCGTGTGCCGCGGCATCGCGCAGGACCGATTCGGCCGCCGCAACGGTGGGCGTGAAGCGGGCGAACTCGGCGGAGGCCACCATTGATTTGGCCCGCTCCAGGTCGGTCAGCGCCTCCGGCAGGGCCGTGCCCAGCGTTGCGGCGGCGTCACGGATGGATTGTTCGGTCTTGCCGATGGCCGCCAGCAGCACGGTGCACTGCATCAGGCTTTCCTCGGCCGCCTTGACGGACATGGCCGCGTTGGCCGTGTCCCCGGAGGCCAGCTTCGTGTCGGCATCGGCCGCGGCCGTCTCGACAAAGACCAGCCGCTCACGTGCCTGCTGCACGTTGTCCCGGACCGTGGCCAGCGCGGAGTCGGAATAGCGGCCGGCCATCTTGGCCAGGGCCTGTTCGGAGGCGGCCACGGCCGAGGTGGCGTTCGCCGCGTCCGCGCGGATCTTGGCCAGCACCGCGGGTGCGGTCTTTTCCAGTTCCCTCAGGTCATCGAAGGACTTCTTCTCGGCATCCAGCGCGGCGTTCGCGTCCTCGCTGCGCTTGATGATCTCACCGAGCCACGACCGCTGCTCCTCAATGGTGTCCGGGATCTCATCATCCAATTGCTGCTGCAACTTAAACGACTCGTTCAGATGTGCCTTGGCGCTTTCCAGCGCGGCCTGGAACGGCTTGACGGCCTCGTCCCCGTAGGAGGCCTGCGCAAAGCCGACCTCGTGTTCGCTGGTCTTGATCGCGTCGTCGGCGGCAATCAGCAGCGAGCCGGCCTTGGTGCGCAACTCCGCAATGGTCATGCCGGCATTGGCGTCGAGTTTTTGCCCGTCCGCGCCAATGCCCCTGGCCGTGGCCTCCGCCGCCGCCTTCCTGCGTCGATTGCGCAGGGCCAGGGCCGTTCCGGCCCCTCCGACGACGACGGCGCCGCCGACTCCCAATGCCACCAGCCCGCCCGTGGGGTTGGGGACGTTGCCGTTGCCGCCGCCAGCGGCGTCACCCAGGGYGGCCGCCCCGTCAATGGCCGCCTGTGCCCAGTTCTTTTGGGACAGCTGGGGCTTGATGACGGTGCTGGAAATATGGTCGCGCTGCGCCGAGGTGATCGTGGAGTGGTTGGCCGAAAGCAGTGAATACTTCCCGTCCTTCACGGCAACCACCAACACGGCCTCGGCCGAGCCCATCTGCTTTTTGGCCACCACCTCCTGACCCCAGGCATCCCCGCTCAGTCCGTCGAAAGAGTCCACATAGACGGCGAAGAACGTGATGCCGTGGTCCTTGACCAGTTTGTCGATGGCCCCCTGGACGTCGGCCTTCCGGTCGCCCAGCACACCCGCGTTGTCGACGATGTAGGTGGCGCCGGGGATGGTCACCGGCGGTTCGGCCTGTGCGGCCGCGGCGGGCAACACCAGGAACGCGGCAAGTCCCGCCACAGCGATGAGTCGGGAGAACAACTTGAACCTTGAGCGCATTCGTCACCCTTATATGTGTTGACCGTGAGGCGTAGCTGCATTGATGGTGGTCTTGATTCTAAGGCGAATCGCTCCCGAGTGCCTGTGATTTGGCCGGGAGCGGAAAAACCACGGCGTCCGCCATAATGGGAGCCTGGCAAGTCTTCACAGCAACCTTCCAGCGAACGTTCGTGGATGCACCAGCGATGCGCGCCATGATGAATACCAAGGCCATTCATCACGAGACTTATTGATCGAAGGGAAAGCTAATGTCAGAGAACATTGGCGGGAACACCAACCGCAACCAGGACGACCCGGTCGAGGCGCCGCGGGCAAGGGAACTGCCCGCCGACGAACCCGCCTCGGACCCCACCGCGCAGCACGCGCCCGAGGAAGCGTCGCGCATCGCCGAAACCCAGCGGATCGAGGCGCCGGGCACACCCGTCGGCCCCGGACACGTCGGCCCACTCGAGACCCAGCACACCCCCTACGGGCACGCCGGACCCGGCTATCCGGCGTCGAACACGTACCCGCACATGCTAGCCCCCGCGGTGACGACGCCGCCCAAGGAACGCCGGAAGGTGGGCATGGGCCTGTTCGCGGCCAGCGTCCTGGCCGCGGCCCTCATTGGCGGCGGCGCGGCAGCCGGAACATCGGCCCTGCTGCACTCGCAAGACAGCGGCATCGTGGCGTCCTCCGCCGCCCAAAACGCGCCGATCGTGGTCAACAACAAGAACTCGGTCAATGCCGTCACCGCCGCGGCCGCCAAGGCCATGCCGTCGGTGGTGACCATCTCCGCCACCAGCGGCAACGCCGGCGGCACCGGCTCCGGCATTGTGCTGGACACGGCCGGGCACATCCTGACCAACACCCACGTGGTGACCCTGGACGGGGCCGCCGCGCACGCCAGCATCGAGGTGCAAACCAGCAACGGCAAGGTGTACAAGGGCACCATCGTCGGCACCGACCCGCTCTCGGACCTGGCGATCGTGAAGATCGACGCACCCAACCTGACCCCGGCGGACCTCGGCAACTCCGACAAGATCAACGTCGGAGACACCGTCATCGCCATTGGCTCGCCCCTGGGCCTGAACGGGACGGTCACCGACGGGATCGTCTCCACGCTGAACCGGACCATCCAGGTGGCGTCCTCGGCCGTGCCGGTCACCCCCAACGATTCCTCCCAGGGCCAGGGCCAGGGCGACGGCGGCAACGGCTTCCAGTTCTCGCCCCCCGGAGGCCTGCAGGGCAGCCAGGCCGCGGCCACCGGAACGGTCAACCTGAACGTGATCCAAACCGACGCGGCCATCAACCCGGGCAACTCCGGCGGGGCGCTGGTGAACTCGGACGGGCAGATCATCGGCGTCAACGTGGCCATCGCGTCCACGGGCAGCTCCTCCAGCTCCACGAGCCAGGGCGGCAACATCGGCGTCGGGTTCTCCATCCCGATCGACCACGCCCAGCGCGTGGCCCAGGAAATCATCAAGAACGGCAAGGCCTCCCACGGCCAGCTGGGAGTTTCCGTGGGCGGCACCTCCGCCAACGGCCAGGGCAGCGCCTTCTCCACCGGCGCCACGGTGGCCAGCGTGACCGGCGGATCCGCCGCGGCCAAGGCCGGGCTGGCGAAAGGTGACGTCATTACGCAGCTGGGTGAACGCACCATCGGCGATCCGTCCGCGCTGACGGCGGCCGTCCGCGAGCAGGCCGGCGGCGCCACCGTCAAGCTCACGTTCCTGCGCGACGGCAAGACCCACCAGGTGGATGTCACCCTGGACACCATGCCGGCGGGCAACTGACAGCCCCGCACGGCCGGCAGCCGCCGGTAGTTAACGCCCGGGTGGCCGGTCCCGCGGGGACCGGCCACCCGGGCGTTCGTGCGCACCCCGGCCGTGCGGGGCGGGCCCGTGCGGGCAGCCGGCGGGGTAAAGAAGCGAGATGAACAATTCCGGCTCCGGCCCGGCACGAACTAAGCTCGTACAGTAGGCCAGGGGCGATCCCGCGGCTTCCGCGCCGCGAGGCGGCGGGCGGGCCGGGCAAGAACCGCCCATGACACGAAGGCATGACACAAAGGACAGTAGTGGAAAACTCAGCACTGAATATTGTGGTTCTGGTCAAATACGTCCCAGATACGCAATTTGACCGCCACCTCACGGGTGAGAGCCACCGCATGGATCGCAGCGAGAGCATCCTTTCCGAACTTGACGAGTACGCGCTGGAGGCGGCGTTGGCGCTGACCGACGCCCGCGGCGGCGCCAAGGCCGGCAACACGGTCACCGCCCTGACGCTCGGCCCGGCCTCCGCGGCCGTGGCCGTGAAAAAGTCCCTGCAGATCGGCGCCACCGCCGGCGTCCACGTCTGCGATGACGCCCTGGCCGGCTCGGATGCCTCCGCGACCTCCCTGGCGCTCGCCGCCGCCATCAAGACCCTGGGACCGGTGGACCTGGTCATTACCGGCATGGCCTCCACCGACGGCGAAACCTCGATCGTGCCCGCCCAGCTGGCCGCCCGGCTGGGCCTGCCGCAGCTGACCTTCGCCGCCAGCCTGGACGTGCAAGGCGGCACCGTGACCGCGCGGCGGGACGGCGATGAAACCTCCGAGGACATCCAGGCCACCCTGCCGGCCCTGGTTTCCGTCACGGACCAGGCCAACGAGCCGCGCTACCCCAACTTCAAGGGCATCATCGCGGCGAAGAAGAAGAAAGTGACCACGCTGTCGCTGGCGGAGATCGGGGTCCCGGCCGACGCCGTCGGGGCCGCCGGGTCCCTGACCCAGGTCACCGCGGCGGCCGAACGGCCTGCCCGCGCCGCCGGTACCATCATCGTCGATTCGGGCGACGCCGGCATCGCGCTGGTGGACTTTTTGGCCGCGCAGAAACTGATCTAAGGACCACACATACATGAGTGCCATTGTTGTTTTCATCGACCAGATCGACGCCGACCAGACCAAAGCCCAGGGCGGCGGGCTCCTTCACCCCATCCACCACCAGCTGCTGACCCTGGCCCGCGGCGCCGGCGAGCCGGTGGCCGTGGTGGCCGGCCCAGTGGGGGCCGGGCTCGTCGCCGAGCTGGGCGGTTACGGGGTCACCCGGGTCCTCCACTCCGTCCAGCCCGAACTGGCCGACTACCTGGTGGCCCCAAAGGCCGACCTCGTGGCGCAGGCGGCCGCCGCGGTATCCGCCGCGGCGGTTCTGGTGGACAACGGCCCGCAGGGCAAGGAAATCGCCGCCCGGGTGGGTGTGGCGCTTGACGCCGGCGTCATCACGGACGCCGTTTCCGTGTCCCTGGATTCCGGCGCGCTGGTAGCGCACAAGTCCGTCCTGGCTGGGTCCTACACGGTGGCGGCCCGGGCGACGTCGGCCGTGGCCGTGATCTGCGTCAAGACGCACAGCGTGGAGGCCGCCCCGGCGGCGACGCCTGCGACGGCCGCCGTGGAGCCCCTGGACGTTGCCTTTGCCCCGGCCAGCCTGGGCGTGCGCGTGATGCGGCGGACGCCGCGGGAAGCCAGCGGCCGCCCCGAGCTTGAGGACGCCCGCATCGTGGTGGCCGGGGGCCGCGGCGTGGACGGCAACTTTGGCCCGGTGGAGGAGCTGGCCGACGTCCTGGGCGCGGCGGTGGGCGCCTCCCGGGCCGCCACGGACGCGGGCTGGATCGCGCACACGGCCCAGGTGGGGCAGACCGGCAAGACGGTGTCGCCGCAGCTGTACATCTCCGTGGGCATCTCCGGGGCCATTCAGCAAAAGGCGGGCATGCAGACGTCCAAGGTGATTGTGGCCGTGAACAAGGATTCGGAGTCGCCCATCTTTGAAATCGCCGACTTCGGCATTGTGGGCGACCTCTTTGCGGTGCTGCCCCAGGCCGTGGCGGAAATCAAGAAGCGCCGCGCCTAGGGTCCGCTCGGGTGCCCTCAGGCGGGGACGGAGCCGATGGCGATCATTGCGTCGGAGTTCATCTCCACCTGCGGTCCCACGGAGTGGATGAAGTCGCGGCGCACGCGGGAGATCGCCTCGGGGTCGCGGGGGAGCAGCGTGCGCCAGCCGCTGCCCATGACCAGGTTCCACGCCATGGCGTCATCCACGGTCAGCGTCAGCGGATGCGTCGAGACGGACACGTCCGCCAGGCCGCGCGCACCCAGCCATGCGCTCAACGATTCCACGGAGGCGATCTTCGCCATGTTTTGGTTGGGCAGCGGGACGACGCCGGCGAGCCGGGGGCGTTCCTTGATGGCGGCCTCAAGGATGCGCCCGGCAAACGGTTCCAGCGCGCCGCTGACCCAGGTGCTCACGACCAGGCGGCCGCCGGGGCGCAGCATGGAGGCCAGGTGCTCCACGCCGGTCTCCATGTCGGCAAAGAAGAACATGCTGTAGGAGCACAGCACCGCGTCGAAGGTGCGGTGCCCGCGCCATTCGGTCACGTCCGCCTCCGTCAAGGTCGTGTTGAGGATGCCGCGCCGGCCCAGGTTGGCGGCGGCGATGCGCAGCAGGCCGGTGGACAGGTCGACGCCGTCCACGGTGCCGGCGGGGCCGACCGCCAACGCCGCCGGAATGGTGGCCGCCCCGGTGCCGCAGCAGGCATCGAGCACTTTTTCGCCCGGCTTCAGCACGGCCGCGGCCACCACGTCCCGGCCCATCGGATCCCAGAGTTTGTCCGACCACGCCTCAAATTGCAGGGCGCCGTCGGTGAAAGCCAAGCCAGGATCGCGAGCGGACATGTATGCCTCCAGTAGGTGGGTGGATCGGGTGCGGGCGGGGGAAACCTAAAGCTTGGCCCCGGCAAAGTCGTTTTGCCGCCAGGCCTCATAAACGGCGATGGATGCCGAGTTGGCCAGGTTCAGCGAGCGCAGCGACGGGCGCATCGGGAGCCGGACGCGGGCCGTGACATGGGAGTCGTGCTTGACGGCCTCGGGCAGGCCCACCGATTCGCGGCCAAACATCAGCACATCGCCGGGTTCGTACGAGATGTCCGCGTAGCCGGTCTCGCCGTCGGACGTGAACGCGAAGACGCGTCTGGGCGCCAATGCCTCCCACGCGGCCGCCAGGGTGGGGTGGACGGTGACCACGGCGAGGTCATGGTAGTCCAGGCCCGCGCGGCGCAGCTTCGCGTCGGAAAAGTCGAAGCCCAGCGGCTCCACCAGATGCAACTCCGCCCCGGTGATGGCGGCCAGGCGGATGGCGTTGCCGGTGTTGCCGGGGATTTCAGGGGTGACAAAGAGGATGCGAAACACGTTTTCATCCTACCGGTAGCGGGCGGAAGGGGTGGGCCGAGCCGGTGCGGCAACGCCCGGGGTCAGTACATGCCGCCGAGCAGCCGGCTCAGGACCGGCACGTCCACCACGTTCGGTGCGGGACCGGAGGCCAGAAATTGCTTGACTTCCCGGACAAATCGGGCCGGGTTGGCCACGTTCACCACGTTGGAGCCGTCCGGTTCGCAGCCCCGCGCATAGTCGATGACCGGTTCAAAGAGGTTGCCGGTGTTGCTGTGCACGCAAACCCAGGCCGTCACATTGCACTCCGGGAACAGCTCCTGCAGCTGCCGCGTGGCGGGGATCAGCTGCGGGGGCGCCGCCACCTTGTTGCCGTGGACGAGCATGCCCCCGTCCCAGCGGTAG
Source organism: Specibacter sp. RAF43 (assembly GCF_052114065.1). Classification (NCBI taxonomy): domain Bacteria; kingdom Bacillati; phylum Actinomycetota; class Actinomycetes; order Micrococcales; family Micrococcaceae; genus Specibacter; species Specibacter sp. RAF43. The sequence goes on from NZ_JBFREA010000015.1 coordinate 26,141, forward strand.
GCGCCCTGGGGCACGAGCATGGACCCAACCACGGCAATCCGGTACCCGGCGAGTATGGCGTGATCCAGGTAGCCCTTCCCGTCGGGGGCGGAGAGCCCGTTGACCAGCCGGGCCGCGGGCAGGTGCGGCAGCAGCTGGACCGTGATCAATTGTGCGGTCCGGGCCTCGCGGGCCAGCCGGGATGCGGCCCCGAAGACGCCGCGTTTGCGCGGGGCCCCGTGAACCTGCGTGGCGGCGGTGGCGCGCGGCAACAGGGGGGCGCCGTCGAGGGCCTCATAGTCGGGGATGTAGACGGCCGGTGCGCCGGCCGCATTGCGCGCCTCGTTGCCGCGCCGGGTGGTGAAGGAAGCGCTGAATCCGGACCCCGCAACCGGGTCCTCGTCCGGCGCGCCCGGACCGGTCCCGCGAGCCGGCGCCGCGTAGGTGCCGGGTGTCCCGCCGGGAGTGCCTGGCCGGTGGCCGCGGGGCGCCTGCGCACGGTACGAGCGGTCGTAGCGTTGCCGCTCCGAGGGGTCGATCAGGATCTCATACGCCTCCGTCACCTTGCGGAACAGGGCCGGGTCCCCGCCGTGGTCGGGGTGGGCGATGCGGGCGGCCTTGCGGTAGGCAATCTTGATCTCCCGTTCGGTCGCCGTACTGGGCACACCCAGCACCTGGTAGTGCGTGAGGAACTTCTCGCTCACTGGTGACCTTTCGATTTTCGCCCGATGGTGCGCACCAGTCTAGCCGCGGCACCCGGACGGCACCGGCAAATGCGCTCCCCACGGCGTCCCGCTGTCATACTGGCCTTGCCATGCTTAGCAACCAGCCCCCAGAGCCCGCGTCCGGCCCGGCGACTCCGGCGCCCCCGGCCGCGGCACCGGGTTTCCCGCCCGCCGGCCCGTCCCCGTCGGCAGCCCGCCGCCCGGCCGTGCTCACCATCGCGGTGGCCATCAATCCGCGTGCCGCCTTTGGCGGCCGCCGCGGGCACACCACCGGCCACATCGGGGAGCTGGTGGTTGAGCGGCTGCGCGCCGCCGGCCACCGGGTAACCGTCCTGCGCCGGCGCAACTATGCCGAATTGCAGGAGGCGGTGGAATCCGAGCTGGCCGCCGGCATCCAGGCCCTGGTGGTCGTGGGCGGGGACGGCATGGTCCACCTGGCCGTGAACGCCCTGGCCGGCACCCCGGTCCCGCTGGGCATCGTGCCGGCCGGCACCGGCAATGACACGGCCCGCGGACTGGGCCTGGCACCGGACAACCCCGCCGCCGCCGTCGACCGCTTCCTGCTCGCCTGCCAGGGCGAGCCGCGGGTGCTCGACGCCGCTCGAATCCAACGCCCCGGCGCCGATCCGGTGTGGATCATGGGCGCGCTCTCGGCTGGCTTCGACGCGCTGGTGAATGAGCGTGCGAACGGCTGGAGCTGGCCGCGCGGCCGCCTGCGCTACAACCTGGCCATCCTGCGTGAACTGGCCGCGCTGCGGCCGCGGACGTATTCGCTGGTGGTGGACGGCGCGCCCCGCGAAGTCCGCGCCGTGCTGATTTCGGTCGCCAACGGCCCCTCGATCGGCGGCGGCATGAAGATCACCCCGGAGGCCAGGTACGACGACGGCCGGCTGGACCTGTTTGTCGTCTCACCCCTGTCGCGGCTGGCGTTCCTGCGCATCTACCCGCGCGTATTCTCCGGGCGGCACACCAACGAGCCGGTGGTGCACATCGAGCGGGTCGGCACGGTCAGCGTGGCGTGCGACGGGGTGGTGGCCTATGGGGACGGCGAACGGCTCGGGCCGCTGCCCGTGGAAATCAGCGTCGTGCCCGGCGCCGTGCGCGTGTGGGTCTAGCCCCCTCAGCTGACCCGCAAAAGATGTCGAAAAATGGGCGAAAATCGCGATTTTTCGACATCTAATGCGGGCCAGTTGCCCGAGCGGGTCAGCGGGCGCGCAGGTAACGCAAAAAGAGCATGGAGTCCGCCTTGAGGATGTGCGCCAGGGTCATCGGCCGCGGTGCAAGGCCGCCGGCCGGACGCGCCCCGGGCAGAACGTCCGCGATGCGCTTGGCCGTGCCGCCGGCCAGCAGCGGCGACACCGTCAGGCACAGTTCATCCACCCGGTCGGCGGCCTGAAAGGTGCCCAGCAGGGTGGGTCCGCCCTCGGAGTGAATCCTGGTCAGGCCGCGCCGGGCCAACTCGTCGATCAGCACAGTGACATCCAGCGCGTCCGTCCCGGCGTCAATGACCTCGGCGACGCCGGACAGGGCAGCCCGGCGGTCGGCCGGGGCCGCCGCCGTCGTGATGATGAGCGGGCGGACGGGGGCGCGGGTGAAGACCTCGTGGCCCGGGTCGAGGTTGAGGCTGCCGGAAACGATGGCCAGCGGCGGATGGGCCGCCAGCCCCCGGTCGCGGCGCCATTGCCGGGCCTCGGGGCCGAGCAGCTCGCCGCCGTACCCTTCCGCCCGGATGGTTTGGGCACCCACCAGGATGACGTCGGCGTGGCGGCGCAACAGCTGGAAAACATGCTGGTCGACGGCGTTGCCCAGGCTGCCGGAGCGCCCGGCCACGGTGGCGGCCCCGTCCACGCTGGCGACAAAGTTGAAGCTGACCCACGTCCCTTCCACCCGGTCCTGAAAGTACCAGGCGAGCAGGTCCTCGTCGCTGGCGGGGCCCGGGGTGGCCGGTGCCGGGAAGATGCGCTCAATCATGATGTGATCCTACTGCGGGGGCTGGGCGGCCCCGGCGGGCAGGTTGATGTTGCCCATGTTGTGCCGCAAATAGGCCGGGGCGCGCCAGCCCAGGGTGGCCTCGGTCATGCGGATGGCCGAGTTCGCGGCCCGGACGTTGTGCATGCGCAGGATGCGCGCCCCGCCCAGGAGGCAGATGACGGCCGTGGCCAGGGAGCCCTCCAGCCGGGCGGCCTTGTCCTGGTTGAGCGTCTCCCCGATGAAGTCCTTGTTGGACACCGCCGCCAGCGCCGGGAATCCCAGGGCCGCGATCTCGTTGAAGCGGCGCGTGATCTCCAGGGTGTGCAGCGTGTTCTTGTTCAGGTCGTGGCCGGGGTCGATGATGATCTGCTCCGGCGCCACCCCCAGCGAGATGGCCAGCTCCACCTTCTCGCGCAGGAACGCCGCCACCTCGGCCACCACATCCCCGTAGCTCGGGCGCGGGTAGACGGTCCGCGGCCGGGCCAGGCTGTGCGTGATCACCAGGTGGGCACCGGATTCGGCGACGACGGCGGCGATGTCCGGGTTGTGCAGCCCGGTGGTGTCGTTGATGACGTGCGCGCCGGCGGCAATGCTGCGCGCCGCCACCTCCGGCAGAAAGGTGTCGACCGAGATGATGACGTCGCTGGCGGCCGCCACGGCCTCGATGACCGGGACCACGCGGTCGCCCTCCTCCTGCGCGCTCAGCGGCGGCCCCGGGGCAAACGGGACCCCGCCGATATCCACCCAGTCGGCCCCGTCCGCCGCGGCCTGCAGCGACGCCGCCACCGCCGCGTCCAGGGCAAAGGTGGCTCCGGCGTCGTAAAAGGAATCCGGGGTCCGGTTCACGATGGCCATCAGCGCCACCTGCCGGCTGAAGTCCAGCGTCCGGGTGCCGAATCGGTGCACCGGGTGCAGCAGCGGCGGCGTATAGAACGGCGCGGCCATCTCCCGGGTGGTCGTGCCCTCCATCAAATGGTTTCGAGCGGGGTTTGCGGGTCGGCCAGCTTCGCGGCCTCGACGGTACGCCCGGAGCCGATCAGGTCCTTGATGGCGTCCTGGACGTCCCAGACGTTCACGTTCATCCCGGCGACGACCTTGCCCTCGAGCACCCAGAAGGCGATGAATTCGCGCTTCTCCAGGCTGCCGCGGATCACCAGTTCGGCATCCTTGGTGAGCGCGCCGAAACCGGAGTACTCCATGCCGAGGTCGAACTGGTCGGTGTAGAAGTAGGGGATGTCGTTGAGTTCGGCATCCTGTCCGAGCATGGACTTGGCGGCGACCTTGCCGCTGGCGATTGCGTTGGCCCAGTGCTCGCTGCGCGCGAACTGGCCGGTGACGGGGTGGAGGGAGTTGGCGACGTCGCCGGCGGCGAAGATGTCCGGATCGGAGGTTTGCAGGCCGCCGGTCACTTCGATGCCGTTGTTGATCACGAGCCCGGCGTCCTTGGCCAGCCCAATGTTGGGCACGACGCCGATGGCGACGACCACGAGGTCCGCCGGGATGGTCTCGCCGGTGGTTGTCAGGACGGAGGTGACCTTCCCGTCGGTGCCCTGGATTTCGGCGGCGCTGGAGGGCAGCACGAACTTCACGCCGGCCTCCTCGTGGCGGGCGGCGAACACGGCGCCGAGCTCCTTGCCGATGGCGACGGACAGCGGCACCTCCTCCAGCCCCAGCAGCGTCACGGTGTTGCCCAGCTCGCGGGCGGTGGCGGCAATTTCCATGCCGATCCAGCCCGAACCGATCATGACCACATTGTGTCCGCCGGCGGAGAGCAGTTCCTTCATGGCCAGGGAGTCGGCCTTGCTGCGGAAGTAGTGCACGCCGTCAAGGTCAACGCCGGGGAACGGAATGATGCGCGGTGTGGCGCCGGTGGCGATCAGCAGCTTCTCATAGGCCAGCGTGTCGCCGCCGGCCAGGGTGACGGTGTGCGCGGCCGGGTCGACGCCGGTGGCCGCGGTGCCCGTGAGCACGGTGACGTTGTTTTCCGGGTACCAGGCGGCGGGGTACGGCAGGAGGGCGTCCTCGCCCTCCTTGCCGGCCAAGAATCCCTTGGACAGCGGCGGGCGCTGGTAGGGAATCTCCGGCTCGTCCGCGACGATGGTCACGGCCCCGGCATAGCCCTCCTTGCGCAGGGTCTCCGCGGCGGTGGCGCCGGTGAGGCCGCCACCGATGATGACCATGCCCGGGGCGGTGCCTGGCGTGCGGGACGGGCTGGATGTGGTGGACGACTCGGTCATGATGGAAACTCTTTTCCGTGGAAATTGATGTCTCTTTGAATAAAGCTACAGGGGGCGCCGCGCCCTACTGGGGGAACTGGTCACGCAACGGTCCGGCGTCGGACAAGACGCCGGTGAAGACGGAGGTGCGGGTCAGGGACCCGGCCACCTGGACGCCGCGCAATGACATGCACATGTGCTCGGCCTCCAGGACCACGCCCACGCCGCGCGGGGACAGGGTTTCCTCCAGCCAGTCCGCCACCTGTTGCGTCAGGCGCTCCTGGACCTGCAGGTCCCGGGCAAAGCGTTCCACGCCGCGGGCCAGCTTGGAGAGCCCAAACAGCCGGTCCCCGGGTAGGTACCCCACATGCGCCACGCCGCGAAACGGCAGCAGATGGTGCTGGCACAGCGAATGGAAGGGGATGTCTTTCACCAGCACCAGCCCCGCATAGCCTTCGTCGTTGGGAAACGTGGTCCAATTGGTCTCACGCGCGGTGAGCATCTCGGCATAGGCGGCGGCCACGCGGCGTGGCGTGTCCAGCAGGTGCGGATCGGTCACGTCGCGCCCGAGCGCCCGCAGAAAGTCGGCAATGGCCGCCTGGGCCGCCGGCAGGTCAATGGCTCCCGGGGCGTCCAGGACGGACGCTTCCTCGAAGGCGAGGAGGTCGGGGAGGGCGGCGCTGGTGATCGACATGTCCTCTTCCTTTCTAAATCTTGTATTCTTGACTTTAGAAGCGCAGACTCAAGGCGTCAAGTCAGTACCCAACAATGAGCAACTTCCCATCCATAACGAACATAAGGCAAGCAGTGATGAACAAGGACCATGGCGAGGCGGCACTGAACGAGTCCGAGCGGCTCGCGGCCGTGGCCTCCCTCGGCGATCCCGTGCGTAAGAAGTTGTTTGAATTACTGCGCGACAGCGACCACGCCCTGAGCCGGGACGAGTGCGCCGCCACCCTGGGGCTGCCCAAGAGCACCATTCGGGCGCACCTCGACCGGCTCACGGGCGAGAACCTGCTGCGGGTGGAATTCAAGAAGGTGGGCGGGCGGACCGGGCCCGGGTCCGGCCGGCCCGCCAAGCTGTACACGGTGGCCGTGGGCGAGGTGGCCGCCTCCGTCCCGGCCCGGCACTACGACCTGGCCGCCCAGCTGCTGGCCGCCGCCGTGCAGCGCTCCATCGACACCGCCGTCGGCGTCGAGGAGGCGCTGGCCGCAGTGGCGTACGACGCCGGCAAACGGATGGGCGCCGAGGCCGGGAGTATGGCGGCCGTGCTGGAAAACACCGGCTACGCCCCCCAGCCCGACGGCGAGGGCGGCACCATCATGGCCAACTGCCCCTTCCACCGGCTGGCCCGCGAGCACACGGGCGTGGTGTGCTCCCTCAACGGCTCGCTGCTCACCGGCGCGCTGGCCGGCTGCGGGGACAGCAGCCACGACGTGGTCCCGGACGAGGAGATGTCGCACTGCTGCGCGAGGCTCGTGCCGAAACCCTAGCGCCGGACGCCGAGGTAGCCGCTCCGCCCCGAACCCCGCCCACATCCGGGCGAGTCTCGGCGGGGACCCGCTGCCTCGGCGAAAAGCACCCCGGCGCACGGTGCCGTAGAATTGAGCGGTGCCCGTGTATCTTGACCACGCGGCGACCACGCCAATTTCGGCCCCGGCCCTCGCCGCACTCACCTCAGCCCTTGGCCGCAGCGGCAACCCGTCCTCGCTGCACGGGGCCGGCCGCCGCGCCCGGGCCACGGTGGAGCAGTCGCGCGAAACCATTGCCCGGGCCGCCGGCGCCCACCCCACCGAAGTCGTCTTCACCTCCGGCGGCACGGAGGCGGACAATCTCGCCGTGAAGGGCCTGTTCTGGGCCCGCCGCGCCGCCGATCCCCGCCGCACCCGCATCCTGGTCTCCACCGTGGAGCACGCCGCCGTCCAGGACACCGTGGAGTGGCTGGCGCACCACGAGGGCGCCGAGGCCGTCTGGCTGCCCGTCGATGAGACAGGCACCGTGAGCCTGGACGCCCTGTCCCGGGAACTGGACGACGGCGGCGCCGACTCCGTCGCCCTGGTCACCTGCATGTGGGCCAACAACGAGGTGGGCACCGTCGAACCCGTCGCCGAGGTGGTGGCGCTCGCCGCCGCCCACGGCATCCCCGTCCACTCCGACGCCGTGCAGGCGTTCGGCTCCGTGCCGGTGAACTTCAAGGACTCCGGGCTGGCGGCCATGTCCGTCAGCGGCCACAAGATCGGCGGGCCCGTCGGCGTGGGGGCGCTCCTGCTCGGCCGCGACGTCACGCTGACCCCCGTCCAGCATGGCGGCGGGCAGGAACGCAAGGTCCGCTCCGGCACCCTGGACACCGCCGGGATCGCCGCCTTTGCCGCGGCCGCCGCGGATGTCACCGCCAACCTTGCCGCCGAAAGCCGGCGCATCGCCGGGCTGCGCGACGCCGTCATCGCCGGCGTAGGCCGGGTGGTTCCCGAGGCGGTGCTGCGCGGCGTCGACCCGGCCGTCAACCCCGGCGGCCGGCTGCCCGGCAACGCCCACTTCACCTTTCCCGGCTGCGAAGGGGACTCCTTGCTGTTCCTGCTGGACATGGCCGGCATCGAGTCCTCCACCGGCTCCGCCTGCACCGCCGGGGTGCCCCGGCCGTCCCACGTCCTGCTGGCCATGGGCCTGGACGAGGAGACCGCCCGCGGTGCGCAGCGCTTCAGCCTCGGGCATACATCCAGCCAGGCCGACGTTGACGCCTTTGTGGCCGCGCTGCCCCAGGCCCACGCCCGCGCGAAACAGGCCGGGATGGCCGGGCACGTCTCCTCCATCCAAACGGCCAGCACCCGGTAGTTTGGGTCGGCTCAAGGCCTGCGCTTGGTAGGTGCCCGGCCCGTCCCTGGAAGCTCCATGGACTCGCAAGCTCGTCCCGGGTCCCTCGCCTCCATGGGCCCATCGCGGGCGCCGCACGATTTGATTTTTTGTTTCAACGGAAAGGTACGTAATGCGAGTATTGGCCGCAATGAGTGGCGGGGTTGACTCCGCCGTCGCCGCAGCCCGCGCCGTGGACGCCGGGCACGACGTCGTCGGCGTGCACCTGGCGCTGTCGCGCATGCCGGGCACTCTGCGCACCGGCAGCCGCGGCTGCTGCACCGTGGAGGACTCCAACGACGCGTGGCGGGCCTGTGACCTGCTCGGCATCCCGTACTACGTCTGGGACTTCTCCGAACGGTTCAAGCAGGACGTGGTCCAGGACTTCATCGACGAATACGCCGCCGGCCGCACGCCCAACCCGTGCATGCGCTGCAATGAGCGCATCAAGTTCGCCGCCCTGCTGGAAAAAGCCATCGCGCTGGGCTTCGATGCGGTCTGCACCGGCCACTATGCCAAGGTCATCACCGACGCCGACGGCAACCCGGAACTGCACCGGGCCGCGGACTGGGCCAAGGACCAGAGCTACGTCCTGGGCGTGCTGACCCACGAGCAGCTCAAGCACTCCATGTTCCCCCTTGCCGACACCCCGTCCAAGGCGGAGGTCCGGGCCGAGGCCGAGCGCCGCGGCCTCTCCGTGGCCAAGAAGCCGGACAGCCACGACATCTGCTTCATCCCGGACGGCGACACGGCCGGCTGGCTGGCCGAGCAGATCACCATGACCCCCGGGGACATCGTCGATGAAAGCGGCGCGCGGGTGGGCGGCCACGACGGCGCCAACCAGTTCACGGTCGGCCAGCGCCGCGGCCTGAAGCTGGGCACCCCTGCCGCCGACGGCAAGCCCCGCTTCGTGCTGGAGATCCGGCCCAAGGAGAACAAGGTCGTCGTCGGCCCGCACGCGCTGCTGGCCATCGACGAACTCAAGGGCATCAAGGTCTCCTGGGCCGGGCTGCCCATCGCCGAGGTCGCCACCGGTGAGGAGTTCGCCTGCCACGCCCAGGTCCGCGCCCATGGCGATCCGGTGCCCGCCCGCGCCGTCGTCACCGAGGTGATGGACGACGGCGTCGCCCGCCAATCCCTGACCGTCACCCTGGGCGAGCCGCTGCGCGGCGTGGCGCCCGGCCAGACGGTGGTGTTGTACCAGGGCACGCGGGTTTTGGGGCAGGCCACCATCGATTCGGCGCGGTCGCTGGCGCGCCCGGAGATGTCATAGCCGCCCGTCCCGGCCCAAGCGGGCGTAAACTTCGGTGACAAGGTGACTTCGCTCACGGAAGGTTTACGCCATGCCCCCGCACTCGATCTCCAACCCATTGCAACTGCTGGAACGCTCCCTTGACCAGTGCGCGGAGGTGATCGCCGCCATCTCCGCCAACCAGGCGGACTGGCCCACACCCTGTGCGGAATGGACCGTCCAGGACTTGCTGCACCACCTCGTGGTCCAGGACCTGCACAGGTTCACGGTCATGGCGCGCGGCAGCCACGTTGACCCGCAGGCGGCCACCGCGACCGTGGGGGCCGACTGGTGCACCCGGTTCAGCGACGGGGCGGCCATGCTCATGCGGGCCTGGTCCACCGCCGACCTCAACCGCCAGGTGGCCCTTCCGGGCGGGGGCGAGGCGCCGCTGCGCAGCCGGATCGGGCTGCAGATCGCTGAATTCACCATGCATTCCTGGGACCTGGCCAAGGCCACCGGTGTTTCCAACGTGCTTGACCCGACCCTGGCCGAACAGTCACTCGCCTGGGCGCAGCGGACCATGCGGCCCGAGTTTCGCGGGACCGACAAGGGATTTGCCGCGGAGGTCCGGGTCCCGCTCAACGCCGACGTCTATGCCCGCCTGGCCGGTTGGTTTGGGCGCAACCCGATGTTCCGCTCCGGGCCCCGGCAGACAACCTTAAAGTAACCATCTGATTGCAACTTTGCACTCAATGCACCAACAGGCCCACATCTCTGGTAGAAACAAAACATAAGACAAGTGCAGCAGGTCACACAAAAAAAGTGTGGCCTGTTGCGTGTGTATGGATCAACAGAGAGTTTTGCTGATGTCTAAAAATATGTTTGGACTCCGGTCGGTGATCGCCGTGGCCGGCGTCTCCATGCTGGCACTGACGGCGTGCACAGGCCCGGCCGGCGGTGGTGGCGGCACCAACAATACGGCCGGCGCCTCCGGCGGACCCATTGTGGTGGGCACCACGGACAAGGTCACCTTCCTTGACCCGGCCGGCTCCTACGACAACGGCTCCTTCATGGTGATGAACCAGATCTTCCCGTTTGTGTTGAACTCCGCGACCGGCAGCGCCGACCCCAAGCCCGACCTGGCGGAATCGGCGTCGTTCACCTCGCCCACCGAATACACGGTCAAGCTCAAGCCCGGCCTGAAGTGGGCCAACGGCACCCCGCTGGATTCCAAGGACGTGAAGTTCTCCTTTGACCGTCAGCTGAAGATCAAGGCGGCCAACGGCCCCGCAACGCTGCTGGGCAACCTGGCCAGCGTCAGCGCCCCGGACGCCACCACCGTGGTGTTCAAGCTCAAGCTCGGCAACGACCAGACGTTCCCGCAGATTCTGACCAGCCCGGCCGGCCCCATCGTTGATGACACCGTGTTCAGCCCCACCAAGGTCACCGACGACGAGGCCATCATCGCCGGGAAGTCCTTCGCCGGCCAGTTCTCCATTGACACGTACAAGAAGAACGAGCTCATCGCGTTCAAGAAGAACCCCGACTACAAGGGCCTGCTGGGCCCGGCCAAGTCCGATTCCGTGACCATGAAGTACTACGCGGACTCCAACAACATGAAGCTGGACGTGCAAAAGGGCGACATCGACGTGGCGTGGCGCAGCCTGACTGCCACCGACATCGACAGCCTCAAGACCGACAACAAGGTCAAGGTTGACGTGGGCCCCGGCGGCGAGATCCGCTACATCGTCTTCAACTTCGACACCATGCCGTTCGGTGCCAAGACGGCGACGCCGGACGCCGCCAAGGCGCTCGCGGTTCGCCAGGCGATGGCCAACACCATTGACCGCAAGGCCATTGCGGACCAGGTCTACAAGGGCACCTACCTGCCGCTGTACTCCTACGTTCCGGCCGGCTTCACCGGTGCGGTCGAACCGCTGAAGGCAAACTATGGCGACGGCAACGGCGCACCGGACGTGGACAAGGCCAAGAAGGCGCTCTCCGATGCCGGCGTGACCACCCCGGTCACCCTGAATCTGCAGTACAACCCGGACCACTACGGCAAGTCCTCCGGCGACGAGTACGCCGCCATCAAGGCTCAGCTGGAAAAGTCCGGCCTGTTCAAGGTCAACCTGCAGTCCACCGAATGGGTCTCCTATTCGGACCAGCGCACCAAGGACGCCTACCCGCTGTACCAGCTGGGCTGGTTCCCGGACTACTCCGACGCCGACAACTACCTCACGCCGTTCTTCAGCAAGGACAACTTCCTGAAGAACCACTACGACAACCCGGACGTCCAAAAGATGATCAGCGAGCAGCTGACCACCACGGACAAGACGGCGCGCACCAAGCTCATCGAGGACATCCAGAACGCGGAAGCCAAGGATCTCTCCACCCTGCCGCTGTTGCAGGGGGCGCAGGTGGCCGTCTCCAACGTTGCCGTCAGCGGGGTGAAGGACACCCTGGATGCGTCCTTCAAGTTCCGCCTGGGCGTATTGTCCAAGTAGCCGGTTAACTAGGCACATGGACACGTGATACCACGTAAGAAGGCGGGGCCTCCACCGGGCGCCCCGCCTTCTTCCACTGGTCCTGGCCGCACGGCCCCAAAGATTTTGCAGCACCAACGAAACAGGCACACATGACCGCACTGATTGACCTGCCCGAGGCGCAACCCGCCGGGCAGCCACCCCTACGGAAAAAGCAATCCGGAGGCGGACTGGGAAAATACCTCCTTATCCGGTTCACCCTGATCATTCCCACCATCTTCATCCTCGTCACCATGGTGTTCTTCCTGATGCGCCTCACCGGCGATCCCATCACGGCGGCCCTGGGCGACAGGCTCCCGCCGGATCAATTGGCGCTCCGGATCCACGAGGCCGGGTATGACCGGCCCATCTTCGTCCAGTACCTCGAGTACCTGGGCCAAATCGCCACGGGCAACTTTGGCCGCACCATCTCGGACAACCTGCTCATCTCCGACATGCTGGCCACCTACGGCTCCGCCACGCTGGAACTGGCGATCAACTCGCTGATCGTGGCCCTGGCCATCGGCATCCCGCTGGGCATGCTGGCCGCCTACAAGCGCGACCGCTGGCAGGACGCCACGCTGCGCGTGCTGGCCATCTCCTTCTACGCCGCGCCCGTGTTTTTCGCCGGACTGATTTTGAAGCTCATCTTCTCCATCTGGCTGGGCTGGTTCCCCGTGGCCGGCCGGGCCAACACCGGCACCGAGGTCGCCATGGCCTCCCTCTCCGCACCGACGGGCATCTATTGGCTCGATGCGCTGCGCAGCGGGAACACGGCGGCGTTTTGGGACATTGCCCAGCACTCCGTGCTGCCCGCGGTGGCCCTGGGCCTGCTGACGGCGGGCATCTTCCTGCGGCTGGTGCGCACCAATGTCATCGGCACGCTGAGCAAGGACTACGTTGAGGCCGGGCGTTCCCGGGGCGTCAGCGAATACCGGCTGCTGACCAAACACGCCTACAAGCCGGCCCTGATCCCCATCATCACCGTCATGGGCCTGCAAATCGCCCTGCTCCTGGGCGGGGCGGTCCTGACCGAAACCACCTTTGAGTGGAAGGGGCTGGGCTTCCAGCTGGCCCACTACCTGACGGCGCGCGACTTCGTGGCCGTGCAGGGCATCGTGGCCCTGTTGGCCGTGATTGTCGCCTTCACCAACTTCATCGTGGACGTCATCGCCGCATTGATCGACCCGAGGGTGAGGTACTAAAGATGGTCGAGACCAAGACCTCACTGTTGAGCCGCCTGCCCATCGTCTCCCACCTCAAAAAGAGCGTGGGGCTCCAGCGCGGGATGCTCATAGCCGGCATCACCATGACCGTCATCTTCCTGCTGACCGCGGCCCTGGCGCCGTTGATCGCCCCGTACGGCGGCACCCAGCGCTTCGATGAAACCCAGGCGCCGCCGTCGTCCGTCCACATTTGGGGCACGACGGCGGGCGGCTACGACGTCTTCTCGCGCACCATTTGGGGCGCCCAGACCGCGTTCCTGGTGATCGTGGTGGCCGTGGTCCTCTCCATCTTCATCGGCGTGATCCTGGGCCTGCTCTCCGGCTACCTCGGCGGCTGGCTGGACCGGATCCTGGTGGTGGTGGCCGACGCCATCTACGCGTTCCCCACGCTGCTGCTGGCCATGGTCATGTCGATCGCCATCAGCCAGGGCCGCTCCAGCATGTGGTCCGGGATCTTCTCCGCCGCGATCTCCATCACCGTGGTGTTCATCCCGCAGTACTTCCGGGTGATCCGGGCGGAGACCATCCGCCTGAAGGCCGAGCCGTTCGTGGAGTCCGCCATTGTGGTGGGCGCCTCCAGCGTGCGCATCATGGCCCGGCACATTTACAAGAACGCCACCCGGACGCTGCCGCTGATCTTTACGCTCAACGCCTCCGAAGCCATCTTGACGCTGGCCGCCCTGGGCTTCCTGGGCTTCGGCATTGAGCCGTCGTCCGCCGCGGAATGGGGCTTTGACCTCAACCACGCCCAGACCGACGCGACGGCCGGCATCTGGTGGACGGGCGTGTTCCCCGGTTGCGCCATCGTGCTGACCGTGCTGGGCCTGACCCTGCTGGGCGAATCCATGAACGACCTCAATGATCCGAGGCTGCGCGGGCGGAAACGTTCCGGCAAGAAGAACAAGGAGTTGGTGGACGCATGAGCCGCCCCACAGATGCATCGGGCATGGACATATCCGGAGCCGACAACGTGGGTGCCGGGCAGCCGGGCGGGCTGCGCCCCGTCCTGGACATCCGGGACCTGAAGGTCACCTTCGCCACGGACTCCGGGGATGTGCCGGCGGTCAAGGACGTCTCCTTCACCGTGGCCCCAGGCGAGATTGTGGCGATCGTGGGCGAGTCGGGCTCCGGCAAGACCGTCACGGCGAAGACCATCCTGGGCCTGCTGCCGGAAACGGCGGACAGCAGCGGTGCGGTGATCATCAGCGGCAACGACGTCATCAGCGTCAGCGCCCACCAGCTGCGGGCCATCCGCGGCCGCGACGTGGCCATGGTGTTCCAGGAACCCTCGACCGCGCTGAACCCGGTCTACACGGTCGGCTGGCAGATCGCCGAAGGCCTGCGGGCGCACCGTCCCGAGGGCAAGCGGGTGGGCCGCAAGGAGGCCCGCCAGCTGGCCATCGAGGCGCTGGGCAAGGTGGGCATCCCCGAGCCGGAGAAGCGGGTGGACTACTATCCGCACCAATTCTCCGGCGGGCAGAAGCAACGCGTCGTCATTGCGGCCGCTCTTGCCCTAAACCCCGGGCTGATTGTGGCCGATGAGCCCACCACCGCCCTGGATGTGACCGTCCAGGCGGAAATCCTGGAGCTCCTGCGGGACCTGCGCGACCGGTACGGCACCTCGATCGTGCTGATCACGCACAACATGGGTGTGGTGGCCGACCTCGCGGACCGCGTGGTGGTCATGTTCGAGGGCGACGTCGTGGAGGAGGCAAGCTCCGAGGTGCTCTTCGCCGAGCCCAAGGAGGCGTACACGCAAAAGCTGCTGGCCGCCGTGCCGCACCTGGGCCGGAACTCCGCCTCCGCGGGCTTCACCGAGCGGGCGTTCCAGGACGCCGAGGTGCTCGTGGAGGCCAGGGACCTGGAAATCGAGTACCCGGGCCGCTTGGGCAGCCCCGCCTTCCGGGCCGTGGACAGGGTCTCCTTCACCATCAGCGCCGGCGAGGTGTTTGGCCTGGTGGGCGAGTCCGGTTCGGGCAAGACCACCATCGGCCGGGCCATTGCCGGGCTGAACCGCACCACGGGTGGTTCGCTGAAGGTGCTCGGCTACGAGATGCTCAACTACAAGGAACGCTCGTTCCGGCCGCTGCGCAAGGACATCGGGTTCGTCTTCCAGGACCCGGCCGCCTCCTTCAACCCGCAGCTGACCATCGGTGAGTGCGTCGCCGAGCCGCTGATCATCCACACGGACCTGTCCGGTGCGGCCGTCACCAAGAAGGTGGAGGAGCTGCTGGAATCCGTCCAGCTGCCCCGCGCCTACGCGAAGCGGTTCCCGCACGAACTCTCCGGCGGGCAGCGCCAGCGGGCGTCCCTGGCCCGCGGCCTGGCCCTGCGGCCGAAGCTGCTCATCGCCGACGAGCCCACCTCGGCCCTGGATGTTTCCGTCCAGGCCAAGGTGCTGGAGCTCTTCCGGGAGATCCAGGCCGAGCTCGGCTTCGCGGCCTTGTTCATCAGCCACGACCTTGCCGTGGTGGACATCCTGGCCGAGTGGGTTGGCGTGCTGTACAAGGGCAAGATGGTGGAGCAGGGAATCGGGAACCAAATCATGGGCAACCCGCAGGATGACTACACCAAGCGCCTGATTGCCTCCCTGCCGGTGCCCAACCCGGCCGAGCAGGCGAAGCGCCGCGCCATCCACCAGGCGCTGCTGCAGGCCAAGTAGTGGTGAGTGCGTAGATATGGCTGTTCCCGACCGTGGGAACAGCCATATCTACGCACTCGCAGGTGAGGTGTGGTGTTTGGTCCGCCCGGCGCACCACCTAAACTGTTTTCATGACTGAACCCAGCCAGGCCTCCCCGGAACACCACCTGTCCATCGACGACTTCGACCCGTCCGCGAGCTCGCTGACCGGCACGGTTGATCCGGCCGTCATGGCGGAGTTGTTGTCCATGCGCTCAAGCATCGACAACATTGACGCGACCCTGGTGTACCTGCTGGCCGAGCGTTTCAAGGCCACCCAGCGCGTGGGCATCCTCAAGGCCAAGCACCAGCTGCCCCCGGCGGACCCGAACCGGGAGCAGGCGCAGATTCAGCGCCTGCGCGCCCTGGCCGAGTCCGCCCACCTTGACCCGGCGTTTGCGGAAAAATTCCTGAACTTCATCATCAGCGAGGTCATCCACCACCACCAGGCCATTTCGGAGAGCCACTCCGCCGTGGCCGCCACCGGGGTGGTGCCGGTGGTCAGCCTGGACGGCCAGGGCTTCATCGCCTCCCCGGAATCGGACGACGCCGGTACGCGCCAACCGTGAACCGGTCACCGAGCATCTGGCCGGCGGGCATGCCGGAACCCGGCGCGGCGGGGACCGGCGCCGTGCGCGTCCCGGAGGAGGTTACGGTCACCATGCTGGGCAGCTGGCCCGGCACCGACCCCGTGGAGGCCGCGAAGGTCTCCCTCGGCGTGCTCACTTCCCCGCACCTGCCCGCCCTGGCGGAATTGCCGGCGCGCGGTGTCGGATCGGACCCGGTGGGGCGGACCGCGGCCCTGCTCGTGGAGATGCCCGTGGACGTGCAGCCGTACGGGTGGCGCTTTGTCGACCGGCCCGGCAACGACCACCGGCGTGCCGTCTCCGCGCTCTCCACCGACCTGTCCGTGCTGGCCGATGTTGCCGGCGCCGCCGGAATCCAGCCGGCCGAATTCAAGCTCCAGGTGCTGGGGCCCGTGTCCCTGGCCGCCGCCATCCACCTGCACTACGGCGAGCGGGCCCTGCGCGATCACGGCGCGCGCCGGGACGTGGCCGAGTCACTGGCCGCCGGGCTGCCCGCCCACATTGCCCGCGTCCAGGCCGCCGTGCCGGGCGCCGAACTGACGCTGCAAATTGACGAGCCCGACGTGGCGCGCGCCCTGGCCGGCACCATTCCCACGGTGTCCGGCTACCGGACGCTGCGCTCCATCCCCGGTGCGGAGGTGCGCCACACCTGGACCGCCCTGGTGGCGGCCGCGCGGGAGGCCGGCATTGCCCGCGTGGCCATCAACCTCGCCGTCGAATCAGTTCGGCCGGGCGAGGTTGCCTCGGCGGAAGCGGAGGCGGCGGCCTGGCGGACGGCGCTGGAGCTTGCCCTGGCCTGCGGCGTCGATGCCGTGGCCCTGCCGCTGGCCGGGCTGGACACCGGCCACTGGGAACTGTTGGCCGGGGCCGTGGAATCCGGCACCGGCGTGTGGGCCGGGACGGTGCCCGTGCGCGCCGGCCGGCTCCCGCCGTCGCACGCCGCGCTGGTGGAGCGGATCATGCGGCCGTGGCAGGGGCTGGGGCTGGCGGCGTCCCTGCTCAATCGCCTCAGGATCACCCCCGAAACCGGGCTGGCCGGGGTGCCCCCGCAGCAGGCCCGCGCCATTTTGGACCGCACGCTGGAGGCGGCCCGCGCCCTGACGGACCTCCGCCACGCCTGAGCCGCCGGGCGACCGGCCGTGCGCATGACGGAGACCGGCGGGCGGCCGGTCAGAGGCGGCCGGCGGCCTTGAGCCGGATGTACATGTCCGCCAGTTGCGGCGGGAGCTCGTGCGGGAGCGCGTCCACCACTTCGGCACCGAGCTGCTTGATGACGGCCGTGATGGCCGCGCGGCGACCCAACGCGTGTTCGGCCGCGGCGGCACGGTAGGTCAGCGTCGTCGTGGTCCTCTCCAGCCGGGCGGCATCCAGGGCGGGGTCGCGGACGGAGGCAACCACCACCACATGGTGGCGTACCAGCTGCGCCACCAGCGGGATCAGGCCCTCCTCCACGGCGCCGCCGTCGAGGGAGGTCACCAGGACCACCAGGGCCCGGTGGGCCGTGACGGCACGGACCTGGCCGGGAATCGCCGCGGCGTCGAGTTCGATGAGTTCCGGCTGCAGGGGAGCCAGGGCGGCCACCATGGCGTTGAGCATGTTGCCCTTGCCGGTGGAGGACACCCGGGCCCGGACGCGGCGGTCATAGGCGATCAGGCTGACCCGGTCTCCGCCGCGCTCGGCCAGCACGGCCAGCAGCAGGGACGCCTCAATGCCCGTATCCAGCCGGGGCTCGTCCTGGATCCGGGCCGCGGACGTCCGGGAGGTATCCAGCACGATCACCACCCGGCGGTCGCGTTCCGGGCGCCAGGTGCGCACCACCACGTCCCGACGCCGGGCCGTGGCGCGCCAGTCGATGGAGCGGACGTCGTCGCCGCGGACGTAGTCGCGCAGCGAATCAAATTCGGTGCCCGCGCCGCGGATCTGCACGGCCGCCCTGCCGTCCAGCTCCCGCAGCTTGCGCAGCTTGGAGGGCAGATGCGCCCTGGCGTGGAACGGGGGCAGGACCCGCAGGGTGCCCGGCGCGATGATGGTTTTTTGCCAGGCGGCCAGGCCGAGCGGACCGTAGGAGCGGATCGTGACGTGGCCGGTGTGCAGATCGCCGCGCCGCACGGGGGTCAGCGCCACGGCCATGACGGCGCGTTCCCCGGCCCGGATGCGCACTCTCGCCAGGGCGTTCGCCGCGCCCGCCGAGGGCTGCCAGCCGTCCTTCACCTCGGCCCGCAGCGTCCGGCCGGATTCATTGGCGAGCCGCAGGGTGGCGGTGGCTTGTTCGGTCAACCGCACGCCGGACGGGATCACTCGGCGTACCGCAACCTTGCGCGGGGACGCGGCCAGGGCCAGGTCCACCGCCAGGACCACCAGCAGCACGGCCGCCGCCAAAAACCAGGTGCCGGGGCCGGGCGCGGCGATGATCGGCACCAGCGCCAGCACCGCCAGAAGGAAGAATCTGCCCGAGATCGCCATGGTCTACCGTGCCCCGGTCAGCGGGGGACCGGAACCGTTTGCAGGATCGAGGCCAAGACCCCGTCCACCGCCACGCCGTCCATCTCCGCCTCCGGGCGCAGGGCCACGCGGTGGCGCAGGGCCGGCAGCGCCAGCGCCTTGACGTCATCGGGCGTGACAAACCCGCGGCCGCACAGCCACGCGTAGGCCCGCGCGGTCTTCAACAGGGCCGTGGCACCGCGCGGCGAGACGCCCAGCTGGAACGACGGCGTGGTCCGCGTTGCCCGCACCAGGTCCACGATGTAGGCCAGCACCTCCGCGTCCACGGCCACCCGCGCCACCGCGGCCTGGGCCGCGGCCAGATCGGCGGCGCCCGCGACGGCCCGCACCCCGGCCGCGTGCAGGTCCGCCGGGTTGAACCCGGCACTGTGCCGGCGGATCACCTCGATTTCTTCGTCGCGGGCGGGCAGGTCCATGGTCAGCTTGAGCAGGAACCGGTCAAGTTGGGCCTCGGGCAGCGGATACGTTCCCTCGTACTCCACCGGGTTTTGCGTGGCCGCCACCAAGAACGGCGACGGCAGCCCGCGGGAGACCCCGTCGACGGACACCTGGTGTTCCTCCATGGCCTCCAGCAGCGACGCCTGGGTCTTCGGCGGCGTCCGGTTGATTTCATCGGCCAGCAGGATATTGGTGAACACGGGCCCGGCGCGGAAGGCGAATTCGGCAGTGTGGGCGTCGTAGACCAGGGACCCGGTGACGTCGCCGGGCATCAGGTCCGGGGTGAACTGCACGCGCTTGGTGTCCAGGCTCAGCGCCGCCGACAGCGCCCGCACCAGCAGCGTCTTGGCCACGCCCGGGACGCCTTCCAACAGCACATGCCCGCCGGCCAGGAGGGCGATCAGCATCCCCGTGACGGTGGAATCCTGCCCCACCACGGCCTTGGCGACCTCGGCGCGAACCCGCAGGAGGGTCTCCGACGGCGGCATGGCCGCCTGCGCTGGGTGCG
Organism: Specibacter sp. RAF43; assembly: GCF_052114065.1. Lineage (NCBI taxonomy): Bacteria > Bacillati > Actinomycetota > Actinomycetes > Micrococcales > Micrococcaceae > Specibacter > Specibacter sp. RAF43. Next base: position 45,583 of record NZ_JBFREA010000015.1, read on the forward strand.
GCGCCTGCGCGCCGTCCGGTTGCTGATACGCGGGGTCCGGGGTAGTCATCGGTGCGCCACTTCTTCCTCTAGGGCTTCCAGTTCCTGGGCCATGAACAATAATTCCTTTTCGGTCGACGGCGTGTCGGTGAGCAACAGCCGGTGCAGCTGGGGCCGGCTCCGGCCGCTGTGCGCGGCGGCCGCCTCCACCACGGCCTCGGGCGGTGCGGCGGCGCCGAGCCGCAGCCGCCCGGCCAGCCGGGTCAGGGCCGCCCGCTGCAGGGTGCGCGCGGCCGTGTCCAGGGCCTTGGCGTCCTGGTATAGGCGGGCCCGGCCGGTGACGGTCTCGGTAGCCCGGACGATGACCGGCAGGGGTTCCGAGACCAGCGGGCCGTTCCGCCGGCCGCGCCACAGCATCCCGAGCAGGCCCACCACCAGCAGCCACATGGCGGCCGGGAAGATCCATTCCGGCGTCAGCGCGGCCAAATCCGGCGGCTGGTTGGCCACCGGCACATCCTTCAGGGACGCGGTGTACCAAATCAGGTTTGGCCGGCTGCCCAGCGTCCGGAACACCAGGGCGGCGTTTCCCCGGCTGGCCAAGCCCTGGTTGCTGACGACGCCGGGATTCCCCAACACAGTCACGTCGCCGGCGCGGTTGGTCGCCATGAGGCCGGCCGGCCCGGCCTTGGCGGCGGTACTTTCCGCGGGGATGAAGCAGGTGGTGGGTCCGCGGTACAGGAACGTGGCGGTATCGGCGGCCAGGGAGGCGAGCCCCCCAACGGTGCCGGCGTCGATCGAGCCGGCCGCGGCGGCGTCGGCGTYGGCGCAGCCGGACGGGACGCTTTGGGCCTTCGTCTTGCCGCTGCCGGCGCTGGAGATTTCGGCGCTCAGCTCCCGCACGGTGAGCGGGCCGGGCGCAACGGCCACGACCTTGGCGCCCGAATCGGCGGCGGCCGCGGACAGCCGGCCCGCCTGCCCTGGCGACAACAACGTGCGCGGGTCGTAGACCATGATGGTGGTGTTGGCCCGTCCCTGCCCGGACAAGGCGGCCAGGGTGGCGGCCACGGAGTCCGTGGCCGTGACCGTGACGCCCTGGTGGCCCAGCACTGCGGCCGCGGCCTGGCCGCCCTCGGGCGCCGGGTTGGTCACCGAGAGGGCGCCGCCGGTTCGCGGGCCCAGCGCGGTAACGGCGTAGCCGGCCACGGTCACCGCCACAAAGAGGGCACCGCACAGGAGCCAAAACCGGTGCCGACGCCACCATGCGCGTGCCCGGACGGGGCGGCTGCCGGCGTCGGCCCGGAACGTGCGGCCGGCGGGGAGGCTCATGGCTGCACCGGGTCAAGGGCGTAGGTGGGACGGGCCGCCGCCAGGGCCTGGTCGGTGCGCCGAAGGTCGTCGTACATTTCCTGCGTGGGTGTCGCACGGCCATACCGCACCGCATTGAAGGTCTCGGCCGCCCGGCGCAGCTGTCGGCCGTGGGCCGGGAAGGCCCGGCCGAGCTCGGCGGCCACTTCGGCCGCGGTGCGCCCCGGCGCCGGGGAACACACGTCGCGTTCCTCGGCGGCGCGGACGATCGCCCGGAATTGTTCCCTGACGGCGGCGGCCAGCTCGCCGCGTGCGGCCGCATCCCGGGCCAGGTCCCGGTGCGCCGCCGCCGTGAGGATGACCGGGGCGTCGAAGACGGCCGCGGTGTGGGTGCCGCGCCGGTTGCGGCGCAGGGGCACCAGGACGATCGCCGCCACGACCAGGACAAGGAAGACGCCCGCGACCACCAGCAGGCCCACGCTTCCCTGCAGGGTCCCCAGGCCGTCCAGGAAGTCAAGGAGCGCACGCCGCAGCCAGGCAAGAATCTGCTGGGCAAGCCCGGGCCGGGCGTCCTGGTAGACCGGCTTCAACAGTTCCTCAACGGCCCACCGGCGTGCCTCGCCGGCATCCGGGGTGACGGGGACGCCCGGCGTGAGAGCCGTGAAGGGGCGCGTGGAAAACATCATCTGTGCTGCGGCACCGCCTACCGGCCGCCGGACGGGTCCTGGCCCGGATACTCAGTCGGGCTGTGCCGCGGGGCGCCCCGGCCGGGGATGCCGCCGTCGTCGGCGCCGGACTCGGATTCCTTAAGCAAGGTGACGTCAAAACCGTCCCTGCGCATCCGCAGATCGACGTAGATCAGGGCCATGACGCCCGCCTGGAAGGCAAGGGTCACGGCGCCGACCAGGCTGGCGACGACGGCGGAGGTCACCTGGGTGAGGATGAGCTGGGTCATGAGCTGGTCGGGAGTGGGGTTGGGCACGGAAATTTGGGTGATGAGCCCCATGAGAAGGGCGATGGGGGTGGAGATGATGCCGCTGATGACGGAGGCGATGATCGCGGCCAGGGCGCTGATGCCAAAGGTGCGCCACCAGTTGCGGGTGGTCAGCGACCACGACCGCCCGATGCCGGCAAAAACGCCCACATCCTCAACGATGATGGCCGCCGGGGCCAGCAAGACCTTGGTGCCAACCCAGACCGCCGCCACCAGCCCCGCCAGGCCCAGCACCACGGCCAGCCCGATGCCCACGCCGCCGATCGCCTGGTACAGGCCGAAGACGACCAGGGCGAACAAGCCCACCAGGGCCACTTCCACGCCCACGTACAGGAGGGCCAGCAGCAGCAATCTGCCGATGCGCGGCCTCGCCAGCCGCCACATGTCGCCAAAGGAGGTCCTGCGGTTCAGCACGGCCCGCAGGACGGGAATGACCAAGACACCCTGGAGCACCATTTGGGCAATGGTCTGCAGGAACACGGCCAGCAGCAGCGAGGTGCCGAACCCAAGGGCCATGTTGGCGAGGTTGTCCAGATCTGACTGCGAGAATGCGGAACTGCCGGAAAAGTCGCTGGAGAGAATGTCCAGGTTGAACCTGGTCAGCGCCAGGACCAGGATGACCCCGGTGATGGCGGCCGAGATCGACTGGAAGATCAGGGCCGAGCCGAACATCGCCTTGCCGTTGCGGCGGGCCGACTGGAACGCCCCGTCCAAAACCTCACCCAGGCCCAGGGGGCGCAGCGGGATGACGCCGGGCTTGGGCGGGGCCATGTAGTGGCCGTAGCCGGGCGGGACGGGCCCGCCCGCATAACCGGTGCCGCCAGGTGGTGGCGCATACTGCCCCCACTGGGGCGGCGCGGGCGGCTGCCCCCACTGAGGCGGCGCGGGCGGCTGCCCGCCAGGTGGCGGCGCGTACTGCCCCCACTGGGGCGGCGGGGCGGGTGCGGCCGGGGGAGGGGCCGGCACGCCGTTGGTGCCGGGCTGCGGACTCTCCGGCTGTTCCTGCGGTTCCTGTGTCATGATGCTCCCTGGGTGAATGGCCCGGCGCCGGTGGCGAGGTCCGTTCCCGTCCGGGCGGCCGGGCCATCCGCCGGACGGAACCAATGAAACGCGCACGGCCATCCGACGGCACGAGCTGGCACCCATGCCGGGAAGACGGTTGCCCTCCTCAAACACTATCGGCAAGAAACGACTTTGCGGGCACCTGCGGGCCCTGTTTTGCCGCCCCCGCTGTCCGCTTTTGGCATAACAATCACCATCGCGGGGCCGCCCGGGAGCGTCGAGGGCGACTTTGCGCGGCAGATAGGCAAATATAGAAGCATGAAGGCACGCATTTTAGTGGTTGACGACGACGAAGCACTGGCGGAAATGATCGGCATTGTATTGCGCAATGACGGATTTGACCCGGTGTTTTGCGCCGACGGGGCCGCGGCACTGGAAACGTTCCGCTCCAGCAAACCGGACCTGGTCCTGCTGGACTTGATGCTGCCCGGACTCGACGGGATCGAGGTCTGCCGGCTGGTCCGCGCCGAATCGGACGTCCCGATCGTGATGTTGACGGCCAAGTCCGACACCTCCGACGTCGTCCGCGGCCTGGAATCCGGCGCCGACGACTACGTGGCCAAGCCTTTTAAGCCGGCCGAGCTGGTGGCCCGCGTCCGGGCCCGCCTGCGCCCCGGTGACGTCAAGGCCCCCGAGACCCTCACGGTCGGGGAGATCAGCATCGACGTCGCCGGGCATGCCGTGCGCCGGGCCGGGGAGCGGATCCTGTTGACGCCGCTGGAATTTGACCTCCTCGTGGCGCTGGCACGCAAGCCGTGGCAAGTCTTCACCCGCGAGCTGTTGCTGGAGCAGGTGTGGGGATACCGCCACGCGGCGGACACGCGCCTGGTCAACGTTCATGTCCAGCGCCTTCGCTCCAAGATCGAACGGGACCCGGAAGCGCCCGAGGTGGTCCTGACGGTTCGCGGCGTGGGATACAAGGCCGGGCAGTAAGCGGTAACGAGCCCGCCATGCGCCAATCCAGCAACCGCCCACGCAACAGGTACGTGAACTTCCTGCGCCCCAAGGCCGCCGGCGCCTCCGGTGCGTCCCCCGCCATCCTCGCCGGGAACGACGCCGAGAGTGCCGTTTGGCGGCGGATCGCACCGACATCGTGGCGCCAGATCGGCGGCTGGCTGGTGGCCCTGGGCTGGTGGACGCTGCGGATTGTCGCCGGAGCCAGGCACGCCCTGTTCCGCCGCTGGCGGACCTCCCTGCAGTTCCGCACCGTGGTGACGACACTCATCATCGCCTCCATCGCCGTGGTGGGCGTGGGCGGCTACCTGGCCAGCCAGATCTCCAACGGACTCTTCAAGGAGCGCCTGGCCCAGGCCCAGCAAGAGTCCGCCCGCGGAGTCACCCAGGTCCAGGACAGCTTCTCCAACGCCAGCCTCAGCGACCAGCCGCGGGTATCCAGCTACGTCAAGGACACGCTGAAACTGCTGGAAGTCGGTGGCGCGGACGACAACCGCAAGTACTTGATGGTGAAAATTCCCGGGCAGACCAGCAAACTCGCCGTCAGTGCCTCCGACTCCGGCGGGGTGACGACCGCGATCATCCCCGACGAGCTCCGGGCCGCGGTCCAAGGAAGCACGGACGGCCAGTTCTGGCAGTCGATCCCGCTGCCCACGGGGACCACCGGCGTTCATCCGGCCGTGGTGGTGGGCAGCCAGGTGGAGCTGTTGAAAACCAACTACGAGCTCTACATGATTTACGACCTCAACAGCGCCCAGCAGACGTTGAACTATATTCAGTCCGTGCTGTGGCTGGCCGGCGGCATCCTGCTGCTGCTCATCAGCGCCATTGCCTGGTACGTGACCCGCACGGTGGTCCTGCCCGTCAGCCAGGCGGCCGCGGTGTCCGAGAAACTGGCGGCCGGCGGGCTGGAGGAACGAATGCCGGTGACCGGCGAAGACGAGATGGCCCGGCTGGCCACCTCCTTCAACAAGATGGCCACCTCCCTGCAGGATCAGATCAACGCCTTGGCCGCGCTTTCTGAAATACAACAACGCTTCGTCTCCGACGTCTCGCACGAGCTGCGCACCCCGCTGACCACCGTCCGCATGGCCGCCGAGGTCCTCTACGACGCCAGGGACGACTTTGACCCCATCAACAAACGGTCCTCGGAGTTGCTGTTCCACCAGGTTGAACGGTTTGAGCTGCTACTGGCAGACCTGCTGGAGATTTCCCGCTTTGACGCCGGCGTCGCCGCCCTCGACGTGGAGTCCCTGGACATCTTTTCCGTCATCCACGGCGTGATCGAGGGTGCCCGCCCCGTCGCGGAGGCCAACAACGCCGAGCTGTCCGTGGTGACCCGGCTGCGCAATCACAAGTGCATCGTGGAGATGGACTCGCGGCGCATCGACAGGATCCTGCGAAACCTGGTGCTCAATGCCGTCGAGCACAGCGAAGGCAACCCGGTGAAGATCTTTGTCTCGGCCGACGAACACGCCGTGGCCGTGGCCGTCCGAGACTACGGGATCGGCATGTCCCCGGCCGCCCTGGGACACGTATTTGACAGGTTCTGGCGGGCCGACCCGGCCCGGGCCCGCACCACCGGCGGCAGCGGCCTGGGCCTGTCCATCGCCATGGAGGACGCCCGGCTGCACGGCGGCTGGCTGGAGGCGTGGGGAAGCCCCGGCGACGGCTCCTGCTTCCGGTTGACCCTGCCGCGCACGCGCGGCGGGGAATTGACGCATTCACCGGTTCCGCTGCCCCCCGACGGCGGCCCGGCCACCACGTCCCGGGACTTGTACACCGGCCCGATCACGCTGACCACCGGATCGATCGGCGTGGTGGGTGCCCTGGGGAACCTCAATCCGGCCACCACCGGAGACATCGGCAAGGCCGAGAACCGGCACAAGGACCCCGACTCGCACGAGACCACCTCAAGGGCGGAACTGGGATGAGCATTCCTACACGACCACGGCGCCGCCGCTGGTACACGCTGGCGGTGATGTCCGTCGTCGCCCTGCTCGCAGCGGCCGGGTGCGCGGCCATTCCCACCCGCGGACCGGTCGGCAAAAGCGATCCGATCTCCCCGCGCGACAACTCCGTCAACATCGATTTTCAGCAATTTGCCCCGGCGGCGGGGGCATCGCCCGAAAGCATCATCCGGGGATTCTTCGAATCCGGGACCGGCATCTCCGACGACTTCCAATTCGCCCGGCAATACCTGACCCCGGCCCTGGCGCAGTCCTGGGCCGCTGATAAGCGCACCCTGGTGTACAAGGACAAGTTCGCCGTGGCCCCCGGGGAGGCGAAGGACTCCTACAACGTCACCTTCGACGTCGTCTCCACGGTCGATTCCGCCGGGGTCCTGGCCCCGGCGCGGCCGGGCACGAAAGAAACCATCGCCATGAAAATGGTCCAGGTGGAGGGCGAATGGCGGATTGCCGACACCCCGGACGGGATCGTGCTTCAGGAAGCCACCTTCCAGTCGCTGTTCAATCCAATCTCACTGTATTTCTACGACCCCACCTTCACCTACGGGGTGCCGGACGTGCGGTGGCTGGCCGGCCGGACGGCGCGGACGGCCACGGCCATTGTCCGCGCCATGTTGGACGGACCCGCCCCCTATCTGAAGGGCGCCGTGGTCAGCGCGTTCCCCGACGGCATCGCACTGGAGCGGGACTCGGTGCCGGTCAAAAACGAGATCGAGGCCCAGGTGGGGTTGACGGCGCAGCCGTTGCTGGACACCGGCGTGAAGCAGCGCCAACAAATGCATGCGCAGCTGCTGATCACGCTGCAAAAGAGCCTGAACACGGTCACGGCGGTGCAGTTCTTGGCCGGCGACCGGCAGGTGGACATGGGCGGTTCCGACGATGCCGTGCCGGCGATGATCATCGACAATCCGGTGCCCACCGTCCAGGTGGCCGTGGCCAAGAATGAGCTCGTCACCTACGACGGCAACAAGATCAGCCCGATCCCCAACCTGCCCTCCGTGGCGGCCCTGGCGCCGACCGCGCCGGCCATCTCCTATTCCGGGAGGAAATTTGCCTTCCTCTCCGGCGCCGGCACCACCTTGTACAGCGTGGCGCCCGGGGGCCCTCCCCTGATTGCCGCGCAGGGAACCGGGCTGACGCCGCCATCCTTCGCCTCCAACGGTTGGGTGTGGACGGCCGCCGGCGACGGCAGCGGCACGGTCCTGGCCGTGAACCCCACAGCGCAGCCGGGCAAGGCGTTTCCGTCCCGCGTATTGAGCGTGCCGTGGCTCGTCGGACAGCACGTGACCACCCTGCGGGTCTCGCGTGACGGGACTCGGGTGTTGGTCATCTCCAATGCCGACGGCGTGACGAAGGTCCAAATCGCCGGCATCTTGAAGACGGGCGACAGCCCCAGGGAACTGACGGTGCCCGTTGCGCTCGTCCAGGACGGCAACCCGACGCTGGGCGTATKGGTCGGCGAGACCAGCGTGGCCGTCCTGCACCCGTCCGCGACGGCGCCCGTGGCGATCGAGATCCTGGATTTGGCCAAGCCGGCCGTGAAAATGACGGAACTCAAGGGGGCCCAGTGGGTCAGCGCCGGATCCGGGGTGCGCAACGTCCACGCCCAAACCGCCAATGAGTTCTTCACCAATGTGGGCAACGGCTGGGACATGTCCGCGAAGGGATTGCGCCAGGCGTCGTTCGCCGGCTGAGCCGTCCGGGGGCGGGCCGGGGTCCTGGGCCGCCCTCCACAGGGACGACGCCGGTCAGCTTGTCCACCGTCTTCGACGCCTCCATGGTGCAGGCCGGCCCGGCGGTGAAGGATGGTGCCATGCGATGGAAATCCGGGAGCGGGGGCTCCGGTGGCGCGGAGCCCACCGGCCGGCATCGCGGCCGCGCGGACCGAGGGTGGGTACGGCTGTGGTTGTGGTGCGAAGGGGCATGGCGTGACTTCCTGTACCTGGTGATGCCGGCGGAATGCGTCGTGTGCGGTCGGGAGGATGCGGCACTGTGTCCGGCGTGCGCATCGGCGCTGCGGGCACAGACCCGCAGCCCGTTTCGGGCCGAACAATCCGCGGATGCACTGATGAGCGTCTTTGGCGATCCGCTGATGCCGGTGGTGGCCGCCGGCAACTACCGGGACGCTTTGGCCGCCACGATCCTGGCCTTCAAGAACCACGGCCGAACCGAACTTTGTGGTCCCCTGGCCCGGGGCCTGGCCCGCGGGATCGCCGCCCTGCCGGCGCCGGGAGCCGACAGCGGCACCGGCCCGGTGTGGCTGGTTCCGGTCCCCGCCAGCGGTGCCGGCTGGCGCCGGCGCGGCTACCACCCCCTGGGACTCTTGGTGGCGGACGTGCGCCGCCACCACCGGCTGCCCCCGGGCATGGCCGTGGCGCACGTGCTGGGCATCAGGGCGCGCCCGCCGTGGCGGCAGCGCCACCAAAAGGGGCTGGGCAAATCGGCCCGGCGCGCCAATGTGCGCAACACCATGAGAATCTGTCACCGGCTCGGCGGGCATCACCGGAATGTGACGGCGCTGGCGGGACGGGCGGTGGTGATCGTCGACGACGTCCTCACCACGGGCGCAACACTGCGGGAAGCGGCGGAAACATTGGCCCGGGCGGGGGCCGTGGTGTGCGGTGCGGTGGTCCTGGCCGCGGCCCGTCCACCCGAACCGCCCGCCGCCGCCGGCGGTGTGCAGCGACCCGGGGAAAATACTTATCCCCAAAAGATGAATAAAAAGATCCAGTGAACTAACGTAAGTAAACGGGTACCTCTTTGGAGGGGAAGCCACCCGTCGGCGGTCGGGCAGAACCTTGCAACACTAGCCGACCGCCGTGTCACCGAAGTCATTTGGAGGGCACCATGGAGTTCATGATCAGCGGCCGCAACCTCAGTGTTTCAGACCGTTTCCGCGAATACGCCGGCGAAAAGCTCACGAAGATCGAACAGTTGGCCAACAAGGTCCAGAGGGTTGACGTGAAGGTCTCCAAGGAGACCAAGTCGCGCGCAGCGGACGCTCCGCTCACCGTGGAGCTGACCGTTCTGGGACGCGGGCCGGTGATCCGCGCCGAGGCAGCCGCCTCAGACAAGTTCGCGGCCTTCGACCTGGCCTATGGCAAGCTGCTGGAGCGGCTGCGCCGGGCCAAGGACAAGAAGAAGGTCCACCACGGCCGGCACGCGCCGGTGGCCGTCAACGCCGCCACGGGATCGCTGGAGCCGGTCAGCAGCACCGAACCCATTTACGCTCGGACCGAGCCGGAAGTGGCGGAAGAAAAGTCACCCTACGACATCGACAACGACATCCCGGCCGGGGACTCACCCGTGCTGATCCGTCGGAAGGTGTTCCCGGCAACGGCACTGACGCTTGATGATGCCGTTGATAACATGGAATTGGTCGGACACGACTTCTACCTTTTCATCGACTCCGCCACCGGCATCCCGTCGGTCGTCTACCGCCGTCGCGGCTGGACCTACGGGGTCATTTCCCTGGACGACAACGTCGCGGAGGCGGGTGTGGCCGAGGAAATCACCGCCTACCGGTCGCCGGATGAGCCGGCGCACGTCTAAGGAACCACCATTCACCAGGCAGTAGAAAACAAGGCACCAAGATCCAAGGAGCGTGAGGCGTGGGCGCTCGCCTGAGTTTGGCACAGGCACGGCGCATCGCACTCAACGCCCAGGGATTGGCACAGGCACGGCCCACCCAACCCGCCACTGCGCGGGCGGTGGGCCGGACCTTTGCCAAATTGCAACTGGTGCAGATCGATTCCGTCAACGTCTTGTCCCGCAGCCACTTCCTGCCGTTCTTTTCGCGGCTGGGCGACTACGACCGGTCCATCCTGTCCACGCTGGCCGGGGCCGCCCCCCGCAAGATGATGGAGTACTGGGCCCACGAGGCCAGCTACATCCGTCCCGACCACTTCCATGACCTGCGCCTGTGGCAGAGCCGGCGGTGGGCCGGTTCCAGCAGCCTGGACCCGCAATTGCGCGACTCCCTGGAAGAAAAGATCCTGGCCCTGCTCGCGCACAGCCGGCCGCTGACCGCCCGGCAGGTCAAGGACCGGATCGGCCATGAGGAAGAAAAGAACCGGGACGACTGGGGCTGGAACTGGAGTGCCGTCAAGCGCACCCTGGAAGGGCTGTTTGAGCTCGGCGTCGTCAGTGCGGCCTCACGCAATGACCAATTCGAACGCCGCTACGCCCTGGTGGACGCCGTCCTGCCGGCCGCCCTGCGGGCCGGCCCGGCCCGGGTCCTCCCGGCCCGGGCCCTCCCGGCCCGGGTCCTCCCGCCGATGGCGGAGTCGCCGGAGCGGTCCGGCGCCATGGACCGGCTGATCGAGGCCGCGGCCCAGGCCCACGGAATAGGGACCGTGCGGTGCTTTGCCGACTACTTCCGCCTGCCGGCCAGGGAAGCGGCCCGCTCCGTGGACCAGCTGGTGGCCGCCGGCGTCCTGGAACCGGTCACCGTTGCGGGCTGGGACGACGCCACGTTCTTGCACACCGCGGCGAGGGTGCCCCGGCGCGCCCAGGGCCGGGCCCTGCTGAGCCCCTTCGACTCGCTGGTCTTTGAACGCCGCCGGCTGGAGCGGCTCTTTGGCTTCCACTACCGGCTGGAAATCTACACCCCGGAGGCCAAGCGGAAATTCGGCTACTACGTGCTGCCGTTCCTCCTTGGCGAGACCATGGCGGCCCGGGTGGACCTGAAGGCCGACCGCGGCACCGGCCGGCTGCTGGTCCGGGGGAGCTACGCCGAACCGGATGCACCCGCGGAAACGGCGGCCGAACTGGCCGGCGAGCTGGCACTCATGGCGCGGTGGCTGGGACTCGGGGACGTCGTCGTGCTTCCCCACGGAAACCTGGCCGCAGCGCTCGCGAAGGAAACCAGCAGGCTCTAGCCACGCGACGAACAACGGCGGGCGGCGATGTGTGCGTCTTCTCACGTAGACTGGTCACGCCACTTTTAGGCAGCCACAGATTGGGAGCAATTTCGTGTCATCACTTCTTGAGCGAGTCCTTCGAACAGGCGATCGCAAGACGCTCAAACGACTCAACGTCCTTGCCGACGCCATCGATTCGATGGAGGAGTCGTTCCAGACCTTCACGGACGCCGAGCTTCGTGAAGAGACGGACAAGCTGAAACGCCGCCATGAAGATGGGGAGTCGCTGGACGATCTGCTGCCCGAGGCCTTTGCCGCCGTGCGCGAGGCGTCCTCGCGCACCCTGGGGCTGCGCCACTTCCGCGTCCAGCTCATGGGCGGCGCCGCCCTGCACCTGGGCAACATTGCCGAAATGAAGACCGGTGAGGGCAAGACCCTCGTGGCCACCGCGCCCGCGTACCTCAATGCCTTCTCCGGCAAGGGTGTCCACATCGTCACGGTCAACGACTATCTGGCCCAATACCAGTCGGACCTGATGGGGCGCGTCTTCCGCTTCCTGGGCCAGAGCAGCGGCTGCATCGTCTCCAACCAAGACCCGGCCGTGCGCCGCGCCCAGTACGCCGCGGACATCACCTACGGCACGAACAACGAATTCGGCTTCGACTACCTGCGCGACAACATGGCCTGGAGCAAGGACGAGCTGGTCCAGCGCGGCCACAACTTCGCCATCGTCGATGAGGTTGACTCGATCCTCATCGACGAGGCCCGCACGCCGCTGATCATCTCCGGTCCCGCCTCCGGGGACGCCAACCGCTGGTATGGCGAGTTCGCCAAGGTGGTGCTGCGCCTCAACCTCGACGACGACTATGAGGTGGACGAGAAGAAGCGCACCGTGGGCGTGTTGGAAAACGGCATTGAAAAGGTCGAGGACTATCTGGGGATCAGCAACCTCTACGAATCCGCCAACACCCCCCTGATCGGCTTTCTGAACAATGCCATCAAGGCCAAGGAGCTGTTCAAGCGGGACAAGGACTACGTGATCCTGGACGGGGAGGTGCTGATCGTCGATGAGCACACCGGGCGCATCCTGGCCGGCCGCCGCTACAACGAGGGCATGCACCAGGCCATCGAGGCCAAGGAAGGGGTGGACATCAAGGCGGAAAACCAGACCCTGGCCACCGTGACCTTGCAGAACTACTTCCGGTTGTATGAAAAGCTTTCCGGCATGACGGGCACGGCCGAGACCGAGGCCTCCGAATTCATGGGCACGTATTCGCTGGGCGTTGTGCCCATCCCCACGAACAAGCCGATGAAGCGCGTCGACCAGCCCGACCTGGTGTACAAGAACGAGATCGTGAAGTTCGACGCCGTCGTAACGGACATTGCCGCGCGCCACGAGACCGGACAGCCGGTGCTGGTGGGCACCACCAGTGTGGAAAAGAGCGAGTACCTCTCCAAGAAGCTGGCCGAAAAGGGCATCCAGCACGAAGTCCTCAACGCCAAGAACCACGCCCGGGAGGCCGCGATCGTGGCCCAGGCCGGGCGCCGCGGCGCCGTCACCGTCGCCACGAACATGGCCGGGCGCGGCACCGACATCATGCTGGGCGGCAACGCCGAATTCAACGCAGTGGCCGCGCTGGCCGCGCAGGGCCTGGACCCGGAAGAGACACCGGAGGAATACGAGGCCGCCTGGCACGAGGCGTTCGAGTCGGCCAAGGCGGCCGTGGCGGACGAACACGAGGCGGTGCTCGACGCCGGCGGCCTCTACGTGCTGGGCACCGAACGGCACGAGTCCCGGCGCATCGACAACCAGCTGCGCGGCCGCTCCGGGCGCCAGGGCGATCCCGGTGAGTCGCGCTTCTACCTTTCCCTGACCGACGACCTGATGCGCCTGTTCAACTCCGGCGCCGCCGAGCGCCTGATGTCCCGGTCCTCGATGCCCGACGACGTCGCCCTGGAGTCCAAGCTGGTCTCCAAGGCCATCGCCTCCGCCCAGGGCCAGGTCGAGGGCCGCAACGCCGAGCAGCGCAAGAACGTCCTCAAGTACGACGACGTCCTGAACCGTCAGCGCGAGGCCATCTACGGGGACCGCCGCCGGATCCTGGAGGGTGACGACCTGCACGAGAAGGTGCAGTACTTCCTGGAGGACACCGTCAACGAGATCATCGACGCCGCCATTGCCGGCGGCCACCCTGGCGACTGGGACTTTGAGTCGCTGTGGACCAACCTGCGCACCATCTACCCCGTCTCCGTGTCGGAGCAGGACCTGGCCGAGGAGGCGGGCGGATCCGGGCGCATCACCCCGGAAATGCTTAAGACCGAACTGCTCTCGGATGCCAAGGTGGCCTACCAGGAGCGCGAAGCCGAGCTGGGCTCGGAGACCATGCGCGAGCTCGAACGCCGCGTGGTGCTCTCCGTGGTGGGCCGCAAATGGCAGGAACACCTCTACGAGATGGACTACCTGAAGGAAGGCATCGGGCTGCGGGCCATGGCCCAACGCGACCCGCTGGTGGAGTACCAGCGCGAGGGCTTTGAAATGTTCCAGTCCATGATGGCCGCCATCCGCGAGGAAAGCGTCGGGTTCCTCTTCAACCTCGAGGTCCAGGTGGAGAACGCGCCCGCCGCCGCCGTTGGTGTCGTCGCCGAGGCGCCGGCCGCGTTGCTGGAGCGCGTCGCRGGCGCCTCGGGCCAGCCGGCGAGCGGCGCGCAGCACGCCGGGCCGCGGATCACCGCACCCGGGCTGGAGGCCCCGGCGCAGCCGGCCCAGCTGCAATTCACCGCCCCGGACGCCCAGGGCGACGCGGAAACGCATGTTGAGCGTCGCGCCGGCGCCGGGTTGCCGCCGTCGGCCAAAAGGTCGGGCAACAAGAACACCAAGAAAAAGAAGAAGCGCTGACCTCTCAAGAAGTGGCCCGCAATACATGTCGAAAAACGTGGTCTCCGACCACTTT